>JALRFL010000093.1 GCA_023259875.1 Alphaproteobacteria bacterium | reverse complement strand
ATAGCCCCAGTTTTTGGCAATTTCATGAAACGCTTTGCCTTGCTTGCGCAAAACAGGGCCAAGAATATGGTCTGTAAGCCGACTTAATCTGGTGTTGCGGCGAAGCCGTTTGTCATTGCCTGAGGTCATGAGGACAATTATACAGAGTTCATGCCTAATCACAGCAAAGAAAAACGCCTTGCCGCAACATTGCCCCCTGCCAAGGCGAAACAGCGCCTTGACAATCATGAGGCCAGCCGCGCGGTATTAGAATGGTATGATCATAACCGCCGCAATCTGCCTTGGCGTATGCCGCCGGGGAAACGGGCTGATCCCTATCATGTTTGGCTATCAGAAATCATGCTTCAGCAAACGACGGTTGAGGCGGTGAAACCTTATTTTGAGAAGTTTATTCAGCGTTGGCCTAGATTGGCAGATTTCGCGGCGGCGACGCAGGATGATGTTCTGCGGTTATGGGCAGGGCTTGGTTATTATTCACGGGCGCGCAATATGCATCGCGCGGCACAGGTGATCGTGACTGAACATGGCGGCGCATTCCCCGAAACCGAAACCGCGTTAAGAGCTTTGCCCGGGGTGGGGGATTATACCGCGGCGGCCATTGCGGCCATTGCCTTTGGGCAACGGGCCTTGGTGTGTGATGCGAATATTGAACGCATCATGGCGCGATATGGTGCGGTTGCGGATCGTTTGCCAGCCGCAAAGCCGGCTATTCGTGCGGTGCTTGATCGCATGACCCCTTCTGATCGCGCTGGTGATTTTGCCCAAGCGCTGATGGATATAGGCAATCGGATTTGCACCCCACCACGGCGAAAAGGCACGCATAGGTCACAGCCGCAATGCTTGATTTGTCCGTTGGCATCATCATGTCTTGGTCGCCATCAAGACCCATCTTCATGGCCACGCAAAGCCCCCAAGAAAGATCGCGCCACTCGTCAAGGTCATGTCATGGTGGTGATATCAGATGACCAGCAGGTGCTTTTGATGCGGCGGCCTTCTCAAAGGTTGCTTGGCGGAATGATGCTTTTCCCGACGAGCAACTGGCCTGATGGATCACGCGCCAAAACCACTTACCCGATTGAGGCTGATAGCCTGCTTGGTCAGCTTGAAGCACACTTGGCAGAGCATCCCAGACGACAAGTGTTAAACACACCAGTGGAACATATTTTCAGCCATTTTGCCCTTAGCCTGACCGTAACCCGAGTGACTGATGTGCGCCGGCAAGACCTCAAAGGCGTTGATGCTGGCGGCATTTGGCATCCTATGGTCAGCCTTGACCAAGAAGCCTTGCCAAGCGTGATGCGAAAGGTTTTTGCAATGGCCTGCGGTTAGCCTAAGGCCGGAAACTTTAGTGCCGGAAATGCCGCATTCCGGTAAAGACCATGGCAAGACCGCGTTCATCGGCGGCGGCAATCACCTCATCATCGCGAATAGAACCGCCAGGTTGGATAATTGCTGATGCGCCAGCCTCGGCGGCGGCGATCAGCCCATCAGCAAAAGGGAAAAACGCATCTGACGCCACCGCAGAACCAGCAAGCGGATCACCAGAAATGCCAGCGGCTTCGGCCATATCCGCGGCTTTTCTAATGGCGATGCGCGAGGAATCCAACCGGCTCATCTGGCCTGCGCCAATGCCTTTCGTGGCGCCATCTTTGGCATAAACAATGGCATTGGATTTGACATGCTTTGCCACTTTCCACGCAAAGATCATATCCTGCCATTCGCGCGCATCCGGCTGGCGGCGGCTGACAATGGTGAGGCTATCTTTGTCAATCTCTCCAGCGTCGGCATTCTGTGCCAGAAAGCCGCCTGCCAGTGCCTTAATCATAAGATGCGATGGGGAATCAGATGGCATTCCCCCCGTCAACATAAGCCTGAGATTAGGTTTGCTAGATAGAATGGCTTTTGCGTCATCATCAGCATCAGGGGCAATGATAACCTCCGTAAAAATTGAGGTTATAGCACTTGCCAGTGTGGCGTCTAATGGTCGATTAAGGGCAATAATGCCGCCAAACGCACTGACCGGATCACAGGCCAAGGCCGCTTGCCATGCGGCTTGAAGATCAGACCCCGTGGCAACGCCGCAAGGATTAGCGTGTTTGATAATAGCAACCGCAGGGTGATCAAACTCTGCCACCAGCTCAAAAGCGGCATCAGTGTCATTAATATTGTTATAGCTAAGGGGTTTGCCTTGTATCAAGGTTGCGGTCATGACCCCGTGCCGTGGATGCCGGTCTGCCATGCGATATAGCACAGCGTTCTGATGAGGATTCTCGCCATAGCGCATAGTCATAACAGCGTCCCCAGCAATACTGAGTTGCTGAGACAAGGGCGGCAGGCCCTGATCATCCATCATCCAACGGCTGATCATACTGTCATAATTTGCAGTATGGGCAAAGGCGCGCGCCGCCAATTGTCGGCGCATGGGCTCTGTGATGCCGCCATGCTGATTTAGCGCATCTGTGATCGCGCGGTAATCCGCAGGGTCTGTGCAGATTGTCACAAAGTCATGATTCTTGGCGGCGGCGCGGATCATGGCCGGGCCCCCAATATCAATATTTTCAACCAGATCGTCACGGCTAGCGTCTTGATTTTTCAAGGTAGCCGCAAAGGGGTAGAGATTGATCACCACCAGATCAATCGCCGTGATGTTGTGATGTGCCATATCCGCGATATGCTTTTCATTATCGCGTCTGGCAAGGATGCCACCATGAATGGCAGGATGCAGGGTTTTGACGCGCCCATCCATCATTTCTGCCATGCCTGTTACCTCGGCGACTTGCTGAACAGGGATGCCAGCATCCGCCAGAAGTTTAGCTGTACCTCCGGTAGAAAGAATAGTAACGCCCTTTTCATGAAGGGCTTTGGCTAAATCCGTGATGCCGGTTTTATCAGACACCGAAAGCAAGGCGCGGTTGATGGGCATGGGTTGGGATGGGGAAATAGTCATAGGTAAAAGGCTCTGATCAAGGCGTTGCTTTAGGCTGTTTCATGAAACCCCATGAAACATCGATTTCCATATGCTCTCTTATGCCAGTAAGCGCAACCGTTATGACGATTTGCTGACAGCGTTGCGGCTTACCATTTATGGCGGTGATGCTGTCTTCTAGGCTGGTGGCGCTATTTTTGGACACAAATTTCCATGCCGCCATACTGCCGGGCAATTTAAGCAAAATGGTATTGTTGTTGGTCTTGCTGGCGTTTATGCGCGGATGAAGGTGAAAGCGTAATATCGCCTCAGACGGAATATTGCTTGGCTCACCCGTGTAACGCAAAATATCCTGACCTTTGAGCGCATGACCACCCGTTGTTAAGAACACTTTGCGTTCATGAACGAGCCCAAAGAGAGGAAGATACCCATCATGTGAAGCCACCCCTAACAATCCGCCACTGGCTGGCCCGACCTCCGCCATGGTCACACAAGCCTGCCTGTTATCATGTTTCGGATGATCCATTTGGCTGGAATTGATCATATCCACGCTTAAGGTGGAATGGGCAGAAGTGCCTTGCATAAGGTCAGCGAGATTAGGGTGGGTATGGCGCAAGTCATGATGATGGCCAGCGCTGATAACGATGCGTTGTTTCTGAAACGAAAACTCTAACGCATTGGCGGCGGCGTCTATCTCTCCGCCAGCGGTCATTTGCTGATTGAGATGCTCGCGCAATGGCCCAGTGTTGAGGACAGCAACACTTCTGCCACTGGCAAGTCGGATATATCCCCCTTGGTCAGCGTGCTGACAAATCTTTCCGCTAGGGCCACTTTTGTCGAGAATATGATCTGTTTGTGGTTGGCTAGCGTTCAGCCCTTGGCGCATCGCGATAAGCCCGTGATCACCTAGCCGCCACATCCGGCCAACCGCGCCCATCAGATTAATCACCGCATCAAGTCGGATCAAATGCGCCCCAATTTCGGTGTTATTGCTGATTTCGCCATCATGCGCTTGGCGCGGTTTGGGCTGTTGGATGACGCCAAGAGCATAGCGGATTTCATGCAAAGTTTTCAGACATATCAAATGCCGGTCAGGGCGGCGGCTAGCATGACAACCATCAGCCAGAACCACCTGATCAATAGCAAGGAAAAGCGCTTTCACAAGGCTAGTGATATCAGCATCAGATTGGCGGAACGCATGATCAAGAAGTAAGGCGGAAAGAACCTCAATTCGGCTATCCGCAGAACGGATACGCGGCAAATCTTGAACCAAACAGTTGGATTGCATCACCAAACTGGTGAGAAATTGCATCTGCTGGCTTTCAGAGGCGGATTGACCAAACCAGCTCCATGTCAATACCAGCGATTTGATGCGGCTGGCTAAACGGTTTGGATGCCAGATTGTTTGGTCCCATTGGCTATGCCGTGATAACCATTCCAGCAGATAACGTCGGGCATGGGTACGTGCGTGCTGACCTCCATATTCACGCATATCTCTAAGCCACTGAAAATTGTGCCAATCCTCATCCAGCATCGCAAGGGGGGCAATGCCCGTGGCCAGAGGTTGCCCAAGGCTTGCATCACCTTTCCACAAATCCATTAACGGCATATTGCCCGAGGACATCTGTTGGGCTAGGGCGCGGCCTGTTTTCGCGGCGGCGCGATATTGCCAGAAAAACATTCGGCTTCGGCGAAAGACACGGGTCAGAAAAGGGACTGACCATGGTGGCGTGGTTGAGGATGGTATGGCTTCGCTTTGCATGAGTCCTGTTTTCCGCCTTATTGTTTTCACTGTTCGTAAAAACGGATTTCCCAACACCTAATTTGATATGCGTTTGAATCGCGCCATAAAGAAACCATCATTGCCTTGGGTCATGCCGTCCTCTTGGGGCATTGTCAAGGCATTGGGCATTAATCGCAAGGCATGAGCGGGTTGGCTGGATTGATCAGCGCTCTGATCCGCTTCTGCACCAAAGGGGGCAAAGCCTGCGTGTTCTGATTCTTCAATAGGATAGGGCACAAGGCCGCTATCTGCTCGCACCACTTTGATGAGGTCTTCGCCTTCGGCACGCAGAAGTGAGCAAGTGGCAAAAACAAGTACACCGCCGGGTTTTAGCCAATGCGCGGCGTGGCGAATCATCTTTAGCTGAAGTTCGCTTAACGCCCTGATATGAGGTGATTTTTTGCGCGTCAAAATATCTGGCCGCCGGCGAATTGTTCCGGTGGCAGAGCAAGGCGCATCAATAAGAACACCATCCACCGGCGCTGGCGGCGACCAGTCCAGCACATCGGCGGCAACGATATCTGAACTCATGCCAAGCCGTGCCAAATTGCCTTGAAGCCGTTCAAGCCGTTTTTCCGACAGATCAAGGGCGGTTACCTTTGCCCCGCCAGCGATCAGTTGCGCGGTCTTGCCACCGGGCGCGGCGCAGGCGTCAATAATGTGTTTACCTTTGACATCCCCCATTAATCGGGCTGGCATTGTGGCGGCGGCGTCTTGCACCCACCACTGGCCTTCGTCATACCCATCTAGGGTTTGTGGGGCGCCATCGGTTAACCGAATACTGCCTTGGGGTAACGCCACCCCACCTAGCCGAGACGCCCATGTTTTCTGATCACCAATGACCGAAAGATCAAGCGGTGGAGGCAGCATTAGCATCGTCATCATCTGATCCGCTTGTTCAGCGCCCCAATCCCCAACCAGCAAAGTTTTCAACCATTCTGGACAATTCGCGGCGGCGCCTGCCTTATGGCTGGTCTTAAAGCTTTTCCCCTTTTTGATATCATCAGCACAGCGGCGCAGACTGGCATTAATCAGACCATGCAGGTGCTTTTGATCCCGGGCACGAATTAATCGCACCGCTTGATCAACCACCGCATGCGATGGCGCATCCAGCCAGATCAATTCGGTTAAGCCCAGTTGAAGAATAAGACTCGCAATCTGTTGGCGGCCTTTGGGTGGGCGAGGCACATAGTGACGCAAAGCCAGCATAGCCTCACCATGATGGCGTAACGCGGTGGTAACCAAACGGCGACAAAACCGCCGGTCACGCGGCTCAAGATTGTGATATTCTTGGCTTTGTTCAAGCCAGTCATCAAGGGTTCTGCCTGCCATCATCACCGCTTCAAAAGCGGCAAGAGCGGTTAGGCGAGAGGCTTCAGGTTTGGCATTTCGGGAAGTCATGACCCGATCATGAGGATGATGGATGCGTTTGTCCAGTTCCATCATTTTCCATCCATGAGATTTGTCATGCTTTCGTGTTTTCGTTCGCTCTCAACACCTGTTGATGGCAATTTGCCATGATGCCTTGTCACAGCGCATCATTATGCCCATATTGAGGGCATGGAAAAAGACACAAGCATAACAACGCCGCCAGTCACCGCTTCAGGCGATGGGGATAGCAAAACCCCTAACCCACAAAGCGATACGGCAGATCAGGCCGACGCACTGATAGAAACAGGTGGGCCAAAAGGTCTTGAGCCAACGCGTTTTGGCGATTGGGAAAAGAATGGCCGCTGTTCGGATTTTTAGACAATGGCGCGTCTGACCACTGCAATGTTGGTGGCGGCGGTCATGGCAGAAGCTAATCGTGAGATGGTTTCGGTGGTGTTATCGCATCGAGGGGATGCGGCGCGCGGTGCAATTTTTGTTCGTCTTGAAGGCAAGAATGGGCAGGCTAGGGTCGAAGGCCGTCATCATGATCCTGCTAAGGGGTATGTATGGGCGGCGCTTCATGCCGAAGATTGGATAGATAGCCCTGCCGCAGAGGCGATATTAGAAAAACAAATCTCTTATGATCAGGATTGCTGGGTCATCAATGTCGATAGCCCTGAGGGGGTTAACCCTTTTGTGCATCATGAGGGATGAAGGCGGTTTGACAACAGTGCATGGCTAGACAAGAATATCCCATGCGACGGATGGCTGGATGCAAATGGGACAGGGTACGGTTGCGCGAATGAAGATGACCAAATTTTCACCAATTCACCGATTATCGGTGGCACCTATGATGGACTGGACAGATCGGCATTGCCGGTTTTTTCATCGCTGTCTTGCCCCTTCATCCGCGCTTTATACCGAAATGGTAACCGCAGACGCTATCCGCTATGGGCAAAGGGATAGGCTGTTATCTGGCCATCATATAGACAACCAGGATGATGGAATCATTCTTCAGCTAGGCGGCTCTAATCCTGAGGCGTTGGCCGAAGCGGTGCGGCTAGCCGAACCCTACCAATTTGCTGAATATAATCTGAATGTAGGTTGTCCATCAGGCCGGGTGCAATCTGGCCGATTTGGAGCCGCGCTGATGGCAGAACCGAACTTGGTTGCTGATTTGGTCGCGGCGATGAAATCCGCTACGACAAAGCCAGTTAGCGTCAAATGCCGGCTTGGCATTGATGATATGGATATTGAAAAAGGCCTTGATAATTTTGTTGATGCGGTTTGCCGTGGTGGCAGTGATCATCTGATTATCCATGCGCGTAAGGCATGGCTGAAAGGGTTAAGCCCAAAGGAAAATCGCGACATCCCGCCCCTTAATTATGACCGTGTATATCAATTAAAAAGCCGTCTTCCTGATATCCCCATCAGCATAAATGGGGGGATTACCTGCGCCGATGCCATCACCTCTGCCTCTGCGGTGATGGATGGCGTGATGCTTGGCCGGGCGGCGTATCAACAGCCGTATCAATTCGGTCTATGGGCGGCGATGATTTATGATCAGCTGCCACCGGATTCGGATAAGGTGATCACACGCATGGCGGATTATGCCGATGCGGAGGTGGCGTCAGGTGAACGGCTCATTGCCATCACGCGGCATATGTTAGGGTTTGCCAATGGCCAAAAAGGGGCTAGACGCTGGCGGCGGATGCTGTCAGAAGAGGCGAGAGCCCCCACGGCTAATGGCGATCTGATTCGCAACGCTTGGGACATACTCATGACCGCTCGTAAGGATGCCGCTTGATGACCGCTTTGCCTGACCACACCCCTCAACCTAACAAATGGCGTTCATTGTTGGAGTTTGGCCCCCTTATTGTCTTTTTCGGGGTGAATTACTTTTTTGGTATATATGCAGGAACGGGGGCTTTGGTGGCGGCAACCCTGATTTCCCTTGCCCTATCATGGCACTTGGAACGCAGACTGCCTAAAATGGCGGCTTTTGGTTGTCTTCTTGTTGTGTTTTTTGGCGGTTTGACGATTGTGATGGCGGATGAGTTTTATATAAAAATCAAGCCAACCGTGGCCAGTTTGGCGATCGCAGGGGTTATCTTGATTGGCTATCTGATTGGGCGCAACCCTGTGCGCGCTATGATGGGGCATTTGCCTTTGCCTGCGGAATCAAAAGTATGGCGTGATCTGACTTTTAGTTTTATCATCATGATGGTAACCATGGCGGCGGCAAATGAGGTGGCATGGCGGCATCTAACGACGCAACAATGGGCAACTTTTAAGGTTTTTGGATTGACCGGGATATCGCTCATTTTTGGGGTTGTTGTGATGGTCATTTTGCACCGCTATCAGCATGAGATGCCGGAGGATAATAAGGCTGAAAAGACACCAGAATAACCGCGAGGTGATCAGGATGCCGATTGCAGATCAATATATGTCGGAATTCTTTCACTCGTTTTTTTCAAAATAAGACTAATGTATCATCTGATTTTCTATATATGGGGATAATCATGGCTGACGAAGACGATATCATTCTAGAAGAACTTGACGACGAAGAATTGGTTCAGCAAATCCACGATGACCTTTATGATGGTCTTCAGGATGAGGTGGTTGAGGCAGTTAATATTTTCCTTTCTCGCGGCTGGGAGCCATACCGCGTTTTGACAGATGCCTTGGTCGAAGGCATGACCATTGTCGGCATTGATTTCCGCGACGGTATCTTATTCGTGCCAGAGGTGTTGATGGCGGCTAACGCGATGAAGGCAGGCATGGTGATCCTGCGCCCATTGCTGGCTGAAACCGGCGCCCCACAACAGGGAAAGATGGTGATCGGCACAGTCAAAGGCGATATTCA
>JALRFL010000193.1 GCA_023259875.1 Alphaproteobacteria bacterium | reverse complement strand
TACTTTACTGATTTATGGAATAAAAAATATAAAAAATGGTGCCCAGGAGAAGACTCGAACTTCCACGACCTTGCGGCCACTGGCACCTGAAGCCAGCGCGTCTACCAATTCCGCCACCTGGGCAAGGGGCAATTCGTTATATCCATGAAAGGGGGTGGTAGGCCCCAATCAGGGCGACAGAATAGTCATCGCGCCCATCTTGTCAATCGGTTTTCCTCATCATCAGCACCAAGAAAACTCAATCCCGGTGGGTGGCATCGCTTGCTAATTTTCCCATTCCCTTCACCCTATCTCAACGGACTCCTTCATGTTGCGGCAAACCGGCATGGCTTCGGGATGTGGCGAAAAACACCCTCGCAAAATCTGGCCTGAGGGGCTATAGAAAGAAACCTATTTTTTCAGGCGAGGGATGTGATCACATGAAACTACAAACAGCCACCATCGCAGTCATCGGCGGCAGTGGGTTTATCGGCCGGCAAATTGTTGAAAAACTGGCACGCGCTGGGGCGCGGTTAAAAATCCTCACCCGAAATGCTGATAAAGCCAAGTTTCTGCGCCCCATGGGTGCGCCGGGGCAAATCACGCTGATTTCAGGCAAGGCCACGGATGATAAAGTGCTGGCACAAGTTCTGGCTGGGGTTGATGCGGTGGTGAATACGGTTGGCATTCTGGCAGAAGGGGGCGGTCAGAAATTTTCCTCCCTTCAGGCGGAATTGCCTGCGCGTATTGGTCAGATCATGGCAGAGGCGGCGGCGGCGTCTTCTTCGCGCCGCGAGCAAGCGCGGATCATCCATCTCTCTGCGATTGGGGCAGACCAAAAATCACCAAGCCGATATGCCCGAACCAAAGCGGCAGGAGAAGCCGGGCTACTGGCGGCGTTTCCCACCGCCACCATTTTGCGCCCCTCATTGGTCTTTGGGGCAGGTGATGGGTTTTTTAATCGGTTTGCCGCCATGGCGGTAACGGCGCCTGCGTTGCCTGTTATTGGTGGCGGCACTAATCGCATTCAGCCGGTTTATGTGGGTGATGTAGCAGAGGCTGTGGTGGCGGCTTTGCAAGATCAAAGCACCATGGGCAAAATCTATGAACTGGGCGGGCCGGATATCATCACTTTTCGTGAGGCCATGCGCTTTGTTCTTGAGAGCATTGGTCGCTCGCGGATGCTCATGTCTGTTCCGTTTCCGGTGATGGGGCTTGCCGCTATGGCGATGTCTGTTTTGCCGAACCCACCGGTGACGCGTGACCAATTAAAATTGCTGCAATTTGATAATGTGGTTGCGCCTGATGCATTGGGTTTGAAAGCCTTAGGCCTTACACCCACAGGAATGGAGCTGATCGTGCCAAAATACCTTGAGCGCTATAAGCCGGGGGGGCGCTTTTCCATCTCATGAATGGTTAGGCGCGTATGATCAGTGGCCTTGCCAAACGCCCATTATACATTAAAAGCAAGGGCAATAAGCAATAGCCCCAACGCCACCCGATAGATGACAAAGGGCATCATGCCGATGCGTTCAATCAATCGCATCATCAAAACAATACTGATGAGAGCGACAACAAATGCCAACCCTGCGGCTTTGAGGATAGGATTCATCATAATCGCCATTGACCCCTCTAATGCAATATCTGAGGCTGATTTGACGCTTGCCCCCAAAATAGCAGGGATAGATAAAATCATAGCGAACTGAACGGAAGCTATGCGGTTTAGCCCTGTCATTCGGGCTATGGTGATGCAAATGCCAGATCGGCTAGTGCCCGGAATTAACGCCAAGGGCTGTGCCAAGCCAATAACAACCGCGTCATACATGGTAAGGGTCGTTAATTGTCGGCGCCCTGGCACACGATCAGCAAGCGCCAATAAAATACCAAAGAAAATAGACGCACAGCCAATCACCATCATATGCCGCAAATACAGCTCAATGATATTATATCGGCTAAACAGATATCCCACCACAACCAGTGGGATCGACGCGACCAGTGAAATGATAGTCAAAGGAAACAAATCACGATATCGGCGACCAAAGGTCACCAAGGAAACCCCCATCGCCATCAGCAAGCGCAGATTATAGAGGATTACAGCACCTAAACTGCCGAAATGAACGGCAATATCAATGACTAGCCCTTGATCGGCTTGTCCCATCATGGCGGGAAGCAGAGCCAGATGCGCGGATGAGGATATGGGAAGGAATTCGGTAATACCTTGAATAATGGCAAGCGCTGCTAGGTATTCCATTGGTCGTCCCTAATCCCTATTTTCCCACACGACTGTCATTTATCAAATGATGGTTATTCTGTCTCCTTATAGCAAATAAATTTTATCGGCATAAGAGAGGCAAAAGCAACTGATAAAATAATACCGAAACGGTACTAATTTTGATAATTCCCACATTTTTTTGACATTAAAACCAGAAATCTATACCTAAAATTTCAAATTAGGGTAAAAATATTGACCTATTTACCCAAATGCGCTAAATATCAACCAGCAGCCATGAAACGCTGACCATCACCGATGAATTGGGGATCAACAATGACAACAAAATCCATGTTGCAATTTGTAACGCGCCATAAAGAAATGCCTGATAAGCGAACGGCAGAGGAACGGCGCCATGATTTTGATGAGATTTATGCCGATTTCAACGCTGATGCCGCCGCAGAACAGGCTGGACGGTGTTCGCAATGTGGGGTGCCATTTTGCCAAACGCATTGTCCGCTTAGCAATAACATCCCTGATTGGTTGATGCTGACCGCCGAAGGGCGGCTGGAGGAGGCTTATGAAGTCTCGTCAGCGACAAATACTTTTCCAGAAATTTGCGGACGCATTTGCCCTCAAGACCGCTTGTGTGAGGGGAATTGCGTGATTGAAAAAGGGTTTGAGAGCGTCACTATCGGCGCGGTTGAACGCCATATCACCGAAACCGCCTTTGCCGAGGGTTGGGTTAAACCGCCAACACCCATGGTTGAGCGCGAGGAAAGCATTGGTATTGTTGGGGCAGGGCCAGCCGGATTAGCCGCCGCAGAACAATTGCGCCGTCAAGGGTATCAAATTACCGTTTATGACCGCTACGACCGTGTTGGCGGTTTAATGATTTATGGCATTCCCGGGTTTAAGCTTGAAAAAGATATTGTTCAGCGGCGTGAGGCGTTGTTGCGCGAAGGCGGCATTGATTTTGTTCTGAATTGCGCGATAGGCACAGATATCAGTTTTGATGATCTGCGAAAGAAACATGACGCGGTGTTAATTGCCACAGGTGTTTATAAGGCCAGAACGCTTGAGATGGGTGATGGGCAATCTGGGTCTGATGCGGATGGCGACAACGCTGGTTTGGTGCCAGCTTTGCATTATTTGACGATCTCAAATCGGATTGGACTTGGTGATCAGGTCTCTGAATACGCTGATGGGTCGCTTTCGGTTAAAGACAAAAATATCGTTGTGATCGGGGGCGGCGATACCGCCATGGACTGTGTGCGGACAGCGATCCGTCAGGATGCCAAAAGTGTCACTTGTGTTTATCGCCGTGACCGCGCCAATATGCCGGGTTCAGCAAGAGAGGTTATGAACGCCGAAGAAGA
>JALRFL010000111.1 GCA_023259875.1 Alphaproteobacteria bacterium | reverse complement strand
AGGTCGGAAATAGGTGACCAGCTCGGCGGTATTGCCATACATCCGCATGGCAGGCATCAAGGCTTTGACGCGATCTTCGCCCAAATGTTCTGTAACAATAATACTGCTTCTGACAGGCACTAAACGGCGGCGCAGAAACCGGCTAAACCGATGTTCTTTGCCGCCAGTATAGCCGTTGGTGGCAACAATGACCGTGTCGCTATGCACTTTGCCTTTACTGGTGGTCACAATTTTGCCAGAGGTAGGGTGATCTGCGATATCATGAACGGCAGTTTGTTCGAAAATACGCACCCCTGCCTCGGTAATAACGCGCAAAAATCCGGCAAAGAATTTGGAAGGATGAAAACCGCCCACATCTTCTTCGACCATGCCCCCATAAAACCTGTCGGTGGCAATTTCCTTATGCTGGTCTGCTTTGCTGATCATGTAGCAAGGAATATCCAATTTCTCACGCAGGTAATCGGTTTCATGTGCCAAATAATCATAATCACGCGCAGACATTGCCCCCTTAAACCATCCAGACAACTTAAACTTGCCATCAATATTTTCAGTCTGGCAAAAATCTTCAAGGTCTTGTCTAGCGGCGCTGGCCTCAAGAAAAATCTTATCGGCAAAGTCGCGCCCATGCTGGCGTTCAAGATCATGGTGGCTTGGACGGATACTGGCACTATTAATGCCCCCGTTGCGTGTTGATGCGCCATAACCCGGGGTTGATTTTTCAATAATGATGACTGATTTCCCTGCTCTTGCTAGGGGCAATGCCGCCGCCATACCAGTAAATCCGCCGCCAACAATCACCACATCAGATGAAGCCGGCAAAGGGTCATCATGGGTCTGCCTTAACGGTTCATCAATATCCCACCAATAGGGCCGAAAAGCGATACGCGAGGCATCAAGCGTCATGGTCTTACCCCCAACAGATTAGAACGCCAATCATGGATAAAGGAAAATGAAATTGCAATAACTGATCTGCGGCAAACTGCTCCTGCTTCATAACTTGCAAGGCTTTCGTTATGGGATTAGAATACGAGCGCTTGATCAATAGGAGAAAAAATAATGCCAGACGCTCACCCCGACACTCAAATGGAATCCCATGCAATGACCCCAGAAAAAGCAAGGGCAAAACCTGCTAAGATGGTGTGGGAAGACCCGTTTTTGCTAAACGAACAGCTTAGCGAAGAAGAAACCATGGTGATGCAGACGGCGCATGATTATTGCCAAGATGGCCTGATGAAGCGGGTGATTAACGCTAATCGCAACGAAGTTTTTGATCGTGAGATCATGAATGAAATGGGCGAATTGGGGCTGTTAGGCGCCACCATCCCAGACACCTATGGTGGTGCTGGTGTGAATTATGTTTGCTATGGTCTGATTGCGCGTGAGGTTGAACGCGTTGATAGCGGCTATCGGTCGGCGATGTCTGTTCAGTCGTCACTGGTGATGCATCCTATATTTGCTTATGGCAGTGAAGAGCAGCGTCAGAAATTTCTTCCCGGCCTAGCCACTGGCGAATTGATTGGTTGTTTTGGATTGACCGAACCTGATCACGGGTCTGACCCATCAGGGATGCTAACACGCGCCAAGAAGGTTGATGGGGGATATCTGGTTTCTGGCTCAAAGAACTGGATCAGCAATTCGCCCATTGCGGATGTGGCGATTGTTTGGGCCAAATCCGAGGCGCATGACAATAAAATCCGCGGTTTTATTCTTGAACGCGGCATGAAAGGCCTTGCCACCCCCAAGATTGAAGGCAAGTTTTCTCTTCGCGCCTCAGTGACAGGCATGATCCAGATGGATGAAGTGTTTGTTCCTGATGAAAACCTGTTGCCGAATGTTGAAGGTCTGCCTGGCCCGTTTGGGTGCTTGAACAGAGCCCGTTATGGCATCAGTTGGGGTGTGATGGGCGCGGCAGAGGCCTGCTGGCACGCTGCTCGCAATTACACGCTTGAGCGCAAACAATTTGGACGCCCCCTTGCCCAAAATCAGCTGATCCAGAAAAAACTGGCGGATATGCAGACAGAAATTGGCCTTGGGCTTCAGGGATGTTTGCGGCTAGGACGCTTGTTTGATGATCACAACGCTTCGGCTGAACTCATCTCACTCATGAAGCGGAACAATTGTGGTAAAGCCTTGGCTATGGCAAGAGAAGCCCGGGATATGCTTGGCGGCAATGGCATTTCAGACGAATATCCAGTGATCCGCCATGTGCTCAACTTAGAGGCCGTGAACACCTATGAGGGCACGCATGATATCCATGCCCTCATCCTAGGCCGTGCCCAAACCGATTTGCAGGCGTTTTTCTAAACGCCTTCAACGATCCGCATATCACGGTCAGCCGCCCCATCA
>JALRFL010000038.1 GCA_023259875.1 Alphaproteobacteria bacterium | reverse complement strand
AATATTTTCCCCTTTGTTATTCTTGTGCCGACCTTTGTTATGGGCAAGATCACTTGGGGGATTTTTCAACAGATTCTCACCGCCTTTGGGCAAGTGGCGAATTCATTTCAGCTCGTGGTAGCGGCTTGGCCAACGATTGTTGAATTGCTCTCCATCTTTAAGCGTCTGAAAGGGTTTGAGGCGGTTCTATATGATAAACCCCTACCAGATTTGGATCAGGAGTTTCTGGCAGGAACCGATACCGATGCCTAGTTGGCGTTAAGCCGAGTGGTGGAAAATCCGGCACGGGTAGGAATAATTTCTACCTTGCCGCCAGATGTGATCACATGATCACTGCCAACAATCTCGTCGGGTTTATAATCGCCGCCTTTGATCAAAACATCAGGATTAAGGGCGGTGATCAGATCATAGGGCGTATCTGTGTCAAAGATGATCACAGCGTCCACCTCAGGTAAGGCGGCAAGGGCGCTGGCACGCTCGCGCTCATTCTGGATTGGGCGATGAGTGCCTTTGAGGCGCCGGGTGGAAGCATCACTGTTTAGCCCCACGACGAGCCGGTCACCAGCTTTGCGTGCCTCACCCAACAGCCAAATATGCCCCGGATGAAGGCAATCAAAACAGCCATTGGTAAAAACAACGCTTTCACCCGCCGCTTTCCATTGTTTGGTTTCCATCACCATCATATCTAAACTTGGGGGGGTATACTGATGCAACAACGCCAAAATCTCACCTGGCGAAGCTGTGGCAGTTCCTGTTTTTCCGACCACAACCCCTGCGGCAACATTGGCTAAATACGCGGCCTCAATGAGATCGGCATCAGCGCAAATCGCGCCGCCAAGGCTAGCGATTACGGTATCCCCTGCACCAGAGACATCATAAACAGACCGCGCGATGCTGATCGCGTGAAAAGGGTCTTTTCCCATGCGGCAGACCATAATGCCGTTCGCGCTTAAGGTGATCATGATGGCGCCGATGCCTGTTGCGGAAAGGATGCGCTGTGCCGCGGCATCTAGCGCGCCAAGATCATGTGCATTTGGCGGGGCAATATCCCATTGCCGACAGAACCCGTGAAACTCAGATATATTGGGGGTGAGCATATCAACGCCCTGATAAAGACTGGCATCACTTTTTTTCGGGTCTATCAAAACCTGAAACTGATCACGCCGCTTATGCCCCAAGACCATATCGATCAAAGGCTTTTCAATCATGCCTTTGTTATAATCAGATAGAATAACCGTCTTTGCCCCATCCAGCGCCTCGGCGATTTGCTTTTGTATGTTGCCCTGCATAGATGATGAAAAAGATTGGCAATCTTCGTGATCAACCCGAAGCAATTGTTGCCCGTTTGCTGTAAAGCGCGTTTTGGTAGTTGTGGGTCTGGTGTTATCACGCAAGAGTTTTGCCGAAATCGCGGCTTCCTCTGATAGGATTTTCTCCAGTTGGTCAGCGTCATCGTCATCCCCGGTGATCCCGATCAAAGTGACCCGTAATCCCAGATGCGCCAAGTTACGCGCCACATTCGCCGCGCCGCCGGGCATATTCCTGACCACAGTCTGATTGAGGATAGGGATCGGTGCCTCAGGTGAGATGCGGTTGACCTCACCATTGATGAAGCGGTCTAGCATCACATCGCCGATAACAACGATATGCTGATCCTGCATGGCAGAAATCATCGCGCCTAATCTGGCTGTTAAAACACGATGTTCTGTCATGTCTTTTCCTCTTCGCGTTTGCGATAGGCGGCGGCGCCCTGTTCCAAGGTTTGGGCGGTTGCCCGAACAACGACCAGATCATCATCACCCACATTGGCGGTGATGGTGCTTCCTGCGCCAATCATAGCCCTATTACCAATTTCCACTGGGGCAACAAGGGCGGTGTTTGATCCGATAAAGGCCTCTGCGCCGATGCGTGTCATAGCCTTTCGGAAACCGTTATAGTTGCAGGTGATGGTGCCTGCGCCAATATTTGCCCCAGAACCAATCTCGGCATCACCAAGATAGGTCAGGTGGTTTGCTTTCGCCATGGCCCCCATGGTGATATTCTTAGTCTCAACAAAATTCCCTATCTTAACTCCATCTTCTAAGACCGTCCCCGGGCGCAGGCGCGCATAAGGGCCAATCACTGAGCATGGGCCAATCACGGCGCCCTCAATATGACTAAAAGATTTGATTTCTGCCCCGTTGCCAATGGATACCCCGGGGCCAATGACCACATTAGGGTGAATGATCACATCTTCCGCAAGCATGGTATCAGCGCTAAGAAAAACCGTTTCCGGGGCAATAAGCGTTGCCCCATTCATCATGGCGCGGTGCCGCAAACGGTGCTGAACAATGCTTTCTGCTCTTGCTAGATCAACGCGGGAATTGATGCCCAGAACATCATCTTCGTTTGCCTCGGCATAACCAATGGATCGCCCGGTCTGATGCGCTAGAGCCACAATGTCAGTCAGGAATTTCTCATTCGTCTTTTGATTGAACCCGATCTGATCAAGCAGGTTAAAAAGAAGCGGCATTTTGACAGCCATCAGGCCGCTATTACAAAGCCGGATGGCTTTATTTGTCGCGTCCGTTTCCTTTTCTTCAATGATAGCGGTCACACGGCCTTGGGCGTCTGTGATCAAACGGCCATAACCGGTTGGGTCTTCTGCCATAAACCCAAGACAGCATAAATCATGGCCATCATCGCGGATTGAGGCAATCAGCGCATCAAAACAATCTGCCGAAATCAGCGGCGTATCAGCAAAGGCAACGATAGCAATTCCGTCATGACCATGAAGCAGGTCTTTGGCCGCCTCAACCGCGTGCCCTGTTCCCATAGGGGGGTCTTGGATAGCTGTGAAAAGGGGGATATGCCCATCTTTGGCAAGGGATTTGGTATAATCGCTAACCTGACTGCCATCTGCGCCAACAACAACAACGCCGTCTTTGGCACCTGCCGCAGAAACGCTATCTAGCACCCAGTCAAGAAGCGGTTTTCCCGCGAGACGGTGAAGCGGTTTTGGCAGGTTTGAGCGCATGCGCGTTCCCTTACCTGCCGCAAGAATAATGGCCGTAAATGTCATGCTGTGATTATATGATCTAAAGCGAAATAAGAAAAGACCGGATCGGTATAAACACCAGTCAAATCAAACAAAAGGCAATGTGATATTGCATCTTCACCGCCTGTGGGCGTATATAGAAGGACGATAGTGGTGAAGAGCAACAGAAGGGAAATGCTATGTGCGGTATCATTGGCGCCATTGGTTATCCTAATGCGGCAGATGCCTTGCTTCAGGGGCTGCGGCGTTTGGAATATCGGGGGTATGACTCTGCTGGTATCGCCGTTAGCACAAAAACCGGTTTTGATGTGAGGCGCGCCGTTGGCAAACTCAACGCGCTGGCAGAGGTTATCAGTACCTCACCACTGAAAGGCAACACAGGCATAGGCCATACCCGATGGGCCACTCATGGCGGCGTTAAAATTGAAAACGCGCATCCCATCTTGGCCCAAGACCGTGTAGCAGTGGTGCATAACGGCATCATTGAAAATCACCGCACTCTTCGCAAAAGCCTTGAGGCCAAGGGATGCAAATTTACCAGTGACACAGACACCGAGGTACTAGCGCATCTCTTTGTTGACGCCATGGATAACACCGATAACCTGCATGATGCGACCGCTAAGGTTCTGGGGCAGATCGAAGGCGCCTATGCCTTTGTCATCATGACCACGGATTATCCTGATCAACTCGCCATTGCCCGCCAAGCCTCGCCATTGGCGGTTGGTTTGACAGATGAGGCTATCTTTGTTGGCTCTGATGCTATCGCTATGGGCGATGTGACCCAAAAGATCATTTTTCTCAAAGATGGGGATTATGGCACCATTTCGCATGACCATGTGCATTTGAGCGATAGCGATGGGCAAACCGTTAATCGTGAGGTGGTGGTAGTCGCCGCTAGCCCCGGTTTGGTATCAAAAGAAGGCTATCATCATTTCATGGAAAAAGAGATCCATGAACAACCCGACGCCGTACTGCATACCCTTAGTGCGATGACCGATAGCAATGGGGGGTTTCATCTACCTCAATTCATTGATTTTACGAAACTTACCGCGATGGCATATTTGGCGGCTGGGACGAGTTTCCATGCTGGGTTGATTGGGCGTTACTGGATGGAACAACTGGCGGATCTGCCTGTGGTGACAGAGATTGCGTCTGAGTTTCGCTATCGCCACCCTTCGCTTCGTCAAATCAGCCTTGCCCTTGGCATATCCCAATCGGGGGAGTCGCTCGACACCCTCATGGCGTTACGCTACATGGCGGAAAAGGGCGTTAATACCGCCGCGCTGGTCAATGTGGATACCTCTACCATGGCAAGGGAATCAGGTCTTCATCTCATCACCCGTGCAGGGCCAGAGATTGGTGTTGCCAGCACCAAATCCTATATGGCGCAGATGACGGTTTTGCTGATCCTAGCCGTGGTGGCAGGGCATCAACGCGGTATCATCCCTGATCAGCGCAGGCAAGAGATCGAAGCCATGTTGTCAAGTTTGCCGCGGCTGTTGGGCGAAAGCATGGCGTGTTCGGATACGATCAAGCCCATGGTGGCGCGGCTGGCAAAGGCAAAATCATGCCTTTATTTGGGGCGAGGGACATTGTATCCGCTTGCGCTTGAAGGGGCATTAAAGCTCAAGGAATTGAGTTATATTCACGCCGAGGGCTACGCCGGCGGCGAGATGAAACATGGGCCTATTGCCCTGATTGAGGAAGGCTTACCTGTGGTTGCCATTCTTGCGGATGATGAACATTTGGGCAAGATGATCAGCAATGTGGTTGAGGCGAAGGCGCGCGGGGCTGATATTCTCTTGGTAGCAACCGATAGCGCGGCGCGGCAAGTGGTGGAGGAATCCCCTGAACTGGCGGAAATGGTGGTCACTGTCCCAGATTGTGACCCCTTGCTGGCACCATTGCTGTTAAGCCTGCCAATTCAGTTTTTGGCCTATTTCACCGCAGTGCATAAAGGCACGGATGTTGACCAACCTCGTAATCTGGCTAAATCCGTGACGGTGGAATAAAATACTGATAAAATAACTTCAGAATGTCAGGCAGTTTTGAGGGCGGAGTTTATCAGTTAAATTAAACCCCAACGGCCGCCCCACCGCAATCAAATCATCCTCAATTTCCGCCTGATGAATTGGCAAAGGTGCCGAGATATTTGAAATTGAGCAGAAGCATAATTTCATCTACTGGCTGAATATCTCGGTCAGCGGTCTCGTCGCGGGTATATTGCATGGTAATGGTCAAACAATCCTGAAGCCCACGCGTGATGTTAAGCCCGATAATGGACTTATCCTGAAAGTTTTGCCCATTGCTGAGGTCATAGGTCTGCTGAACATTAAGCGTGATCCCATCGTCGATCACTTGATTAAGCCCAACAATCAGCTCTTCTTCCACAATGCTAGCGGCACTAAAATAAGATTCCGAGCGTTGGGTGTAAGTGGTGCTAAGGGATGTTCCCGGCTGGCTCCACGCCAAGGTTGATCGTGACTCATTCAAATAAAAGTCATCAGGGTTAAAGCGCCCAGCAAAACTTAAACTCAGCTTATCGGTTGGTTGCATACGGATGCTGGCCAAAATATCAGAAAGCCGTTCTTGATCATTGGTGGCATTCAGCCCCGATTGCACATCCCCTGATACGCGATAAGACGCCCCAAGAAAGCCCGACATATCCCCAATCGGTGTTTTCATCATATTGGCGCTAATGCCGCCGGCAATGTGGGTTCCGGTCTTGATATAATCCTGCCCCTGATAGCGATGCAAAAGAAACAGATTGGCCTCATCCAGATGGAAATCCGCCGAGTCACGATTGGGGATGCTGTTCGTGCGGTCGGTGGCCTTGATGCTAATCAGCTTGAGTTTAGGCTGAATAAGAGCAGAAGCCTTGCCAACCATTGTGGTAAAGGGCTGTGACCAGCCTAGGCCAATGGTGCCGCTGGCTTGTCCCAATTCACCAGTATAGGTGCTGCTGTTGGGGCTATGCTCAATCATATGATATTGCAAGGCAGCGCGACTTTCTAGGCTGAACTGGCCAACAGATGTTGGAAACTCTTCAAAGGTATAAAGCTCACCTGACCACCGATTAATATCATAATCTTCATCATTATCAACTTGGCTGGCATTAAGCCGTAGTCTGGTCGCCATATTTTTTCTGGGGCTGTCCAGATAGCGTTCATGAAACACCGATGGCAGAACCGTAGGCTCTTTTTCTGTGGTTTCGGTGCTAGCAAGGCCTTGAATATCATAGCTCTCAACACGGCTATAAGTGTTATGACCAATATTTTCAGAAAGAAATGTGGATTTCAGTCTGGTGGCGTCGTCAATCCCATATCGGCGCATAAAGGTATCTTGTGAGGTGCGGTTAATATCCGCCGTTGTCACCCAACTTTCACCAATTAAGGTGTTGACCTGAATTGAGCCAGCCAACACATTTTGATCACTTTGATTAAAGGTTTCAACGGGACCGCCGGTCAAATCGATATGGATGTCACTCTGGTCCCATAATTTGCGATAACGCACATTGGTTAAAGCACCAGTATTCTTGAAAAGATAAGGCCGGATTTCAACATCACTGGTATCGTCAATGACATGATAATAACTTTGGATATATTTGATCCCGTGATCCGAAGAATAGGAAATGCTGGGATAGAGCAAACCAGAACGCCGCCGCACTGTCCAATCCGGATGCGATAAAAAAGGAAAATACAAAACCGGCATCCGCAAGATTTTCATATGCAGGTTGGTATGATAAACGGTTTTGGTGTTTGGATCATGCCAAGATTTGGACGAATCAATCTGCCAGATGGGGATCTCCCCATCCGCATAGTCGCAATCACAAGGCGTATAGGTCGCGCTATCATAGACCGTGTAATCGTCTTTAACATATTCGCCAGTTTCCCCCGCCATCCATGAGCGATCCGCCATCCGGCTAATCACAGGTTCCGCAAAGGCGCGAGTGAATTGATCATTCATCTGCATTTCATCGCTGAAATGGATGTTGCCGTCATGGTCTGTAAACACCACATTGCCGACAGCCACAGCCTGTCCCGTTTGGCGGTTATATTCCACCTGATCGGCTTTGAGCGACATCATGCCTTGCGAGAAGACCACATTGCCTGTGGCGACAAAAATACCAGTTTCCTGATTGGTTTGAATGCTATCTGCGGAAAAATCAATGGGCGAGCTGGTTTCTTGAGCATATGCGCCCTTAGGAATAAGCAAGTTTGCCCATAACAACAGGCCAAGGGCGCAAAAACAGATTAGCCAAATCCGAAAAGGTGAGGAATGTTGGGGGGCGTTAAGCATGAAAACCTTGGCTAGAATAAAATCAAATCGGGTTATGAATTGGTTAATGGTGTTTCGTTTGGTATATATGTTATATCAGACTCTTCTCTTGAGGCAATCCACCATAATGGACAAGCAGTTATAAAGTGACTTCAGATCAATCATCATCTCTCCATATTTGTCATATCATTGCCGGTGCTAGCACTGGTGGCGCAGAAACCTTCTGTCTGGATATGGTAAAGGCTTTGCATGAACGCGGCATAAAACAGACCATGATCTCACGCCCGCATGAACAGGTTGTTTCCGCATTAGCAGAACGCGGCATTCCCCATTACTCCATGGGATTTCAGCGATGGTGGAAATACCCCCAACAACGACAGATCCGTTCGCTTGTCAGGGCTAATGCCCCTGATTTGGTGCATTGCTGGATGAATCGGGCGTCATCTTTTGTGCCCTCTGGGTTATCGCAACCTGTGTTGGGATGGTTTGGGGGATATTATGATCTTAAAAACTACCGCAACTGTGATTTTTATATGGGTGTGACGCGTGATATTGTTCGCCATATCGGTGCGGCGAGTGGTAAGCCAGACCGCGCGTATTTAGGGCATACTTTCGGCACTTTGGCCGAAGACCCACCCGTTCGCCGTTCTGATTTCGGCCTGCCAGATGATAAACCTCTTGTCTTGTTGCTTTCGCGGATGCATTGGAAAAAAGGTGTTGATCTGTTGCTTGAGGCGGCGGCGCGTCTGCCAGATATGGTGTTTTTAATGGCTGGCGATGGCCCTGATTTGGAAAAATATCGGCGTCAAGCCGAAGAATTGGGGGTTGCGGATAGGGTGTGTTTTGCCGGTTGGCGTCATGATCGTGCCGCGCTGTTAGCTCTTGCTGATATCTGTGTCCTGCCATCACGCTATGAGCCCTTTGGAACAGTCATTGCAGAGGCGTGGTTTGCTGGTGTGCCCTTGGTGGCGACACGCGCCGATGGGGCAAAGCAATATGTCACTCATGAAAAAGACGGGTTGTTATCAGATATTGATGATCTTGAGGTGCTGGTGGAAAATCTTGGTCGGCTTGCCACAGATCAGGCGCTTGGCAAACGGCTTGTTAAGAATGGCAAGAAAACCTATCAGGACCTCTTTGAAAGGGAATCCGTGACCTCGCGCCTGATTGCCAATTATGAGGATATGATCGCGCGTCATCATTCAGGCTTGAGATGAGGTTGCATCAGTGATGATCCACAGCCTTTTGCCTTATAAAGAACACTATACCCAAGCTAACGCCGGCGCGGTGGCGCTCAATGTGGAAGATGGCTTTATCCAGAGCCGTTACGCTGCATCAAGCGTGATTATTGGCAGAATGACATCAGGCCCTTATCTTGGCGGCGCGCGTTATCAAGGCATCAAGACCAGACACGCATGGCTATTTGGTAAAAATATCGGTCTTGCCAAAGGCTATCTGGATTATATCCGTCAGCATGGCACCCCAGATTTGCTTGAGGTTCATGGCAGATGTCAGGTGGCATCATATCTGGCCAGAAAGCACCCTGATCTAAAGATGGCTCTATATCTGCATAATGACCCAAGAGAGATGAAAGGCAGTGACACGCCAGCCAAGCGGCATGGGCTTTTGCAACGCATGGCGGCGATTTTTTGTGTGTCAGATTATCTCAAATCGTGTTTTCTTGATGGGGTCGAAGCGAACGCGGCTGAGATCAGTAAGATAAAGATTATCCCTATCGCGGTGGAGCGTTCAGCAACAACACCCCCCAAAAAAGACAAACTGATCACGATTATAGGCCGTATGGTTCCAGAAAAAGGAATGCTTGAGGCCGCGCAAGCCATGGGAAAGGTCTTGCCAAATTATCCAGATTGGAAAGTCAAGTTTATCGGCGCAAAAAGATTTAAAGATACCGATCCGTCGGGATATGAACAAAAAGTTGCTGATGCGCTCGCCCCTATTCGTCACCAATCTGAAATGACGGGATTTATTAGCCGCGCGGAAACAAAACAGCTTCAGCACGCCTCAGCGATTGTCCTTGCCCCGTCGCAATGGCAAGAGCCAGCAGGCCGGGTGGTGGTTGAGGCACTCGCCACTGGCGCGGCCTTAATTACCACAAGACGCGGCGGCATCCCTGAATACGCCGAGGGCAGGGCAGTGATACTTGATCGAGGGGACGCAGAGGAATTAGCCATTGCGCTTGATCAGATGCTGGGGGACGCGGCGTGGCGTAAGTCATGGCAGGATAAAGCATGGGTTGATTATCCATTTGCTATCGCGGATATGGCATCACAACTTGATGACGCTAGGGCGGCGGCAATGGCTGATCACCAATGGTCTTATGCGGATAGAGGCCGGGCGACATGAAGATATCCCCTGATCAAACAAAGAAAGAGCGCCGCATCCTAGTCATCAAGCATGGGGCGCTTGGCGATATGGTGCAAGCTATGGATGCCTTTGCCAGTCTTAGGGCGGCGCATCGCTCTGATCATCTGGCGGTGTTAACCTCGCCGCCTTTTGCCGGATTATTAACCGCATCACCATATTTTGATGAGGTGCTGTTGGATGATCGGGCCCCAATTTACCGCATAGGATCATGGTTACGGATGCGGCGACTGTTTCGTTCGGGCTGGACGCGGATTTATGATTTCCAATGCTCAAGTCGCACCAATCGCTATTTCAAATATTTTATTGCCTCAACAGGGATAGAGTTTGTGGGAGCAGCAAAAGGGGCTAGCCATCCGATCCCCAATTTTGAAGGGGTCAATAATCGCGACAGGATGCTCATGACAGCTAGTCTGGGCGGTGTAGCCCCTGCGGAAGCCAATTTAGATTGGCTTGGTGGCGGCAGAAACCTCTTGGCGGATTTACGTTTGCCAAGACCTTACGCTATCCTCTTGCCCGGGTGTTCGCCGGCTAAACCCTCTAAACGCTGGTCTGCCGCCGGTTATGTCGCTTTAGCAACCGGCCTAATGGATCAGGGGATCACGCCAGTGCTTGCTGGCACAAAGCATGATGCCGCGGCGGTGGATGAGATAACACAGATGCTGCCAGAGATTACCTCAATCCTTGGCCAGACCACGATTGATCAGCTTTGTCAGGTGTGTCGCGGCGCCGCAGCGGTGATTGGAAATGATACCGGGCCGGTTTTTCTGGCAGCGCGAATGGGTGCGCCAACGGTGATGGTGATGGGTGCGGATACCGACCCTACCATGTCTGCCCCAATAGGCGATAAAGCCAGCTGGGTTCGTGCAGAGCCAATAGATAAAGTTGAGCCAGCCGATGTGCTTAATGCGCTAAAACCGCTGATGGCTTAACCCCTAATGCCCTAAAAAGATGAGTTAGGCTCGGTCAGGAAGGCAATTTCTTCTTCGGTTGAAGGGCGTCCTAGAATGGCATTGCGATGCGGAAAATGCCCAAAGCGCGCGATGATATCGCGATGCCGAACAGCGTAATCATAAGTCAGCTCATCACAATATTTTTGAAATAACGGCAGGGAGTTGTCTTGAATGGCAAGGTCCTCGGCGTGCATCATGGGCATCAGAAGAAAGCGGATATGCGCATCTGGCAAAACCTTCATATCATCTCGCTGAACCCCTTTGAGGCAAAAGGCCAACGCCATATCATCCCCTGCAAAACTCATGGGATGATTGCGATAGATGTTTCTGGTCATTTGATCAAGCAACAGGATCAGCGCCAGATTGCCTTGAGGGGTTTCAGACCACTGGTCTAATTGCCCTGAAAGCGCGGATGTGACAAGAGGCTCAAAGCGGTCTTTGATCAATTGGTCAAACGCCTCATCTTTAAGAAACCATTGTTTGGGTTCGGTCTCCTCAAACCAAAAACGGATGACATTTGGGATGGCTTGTTCTTGTCTCATACTGATGACCCTTTACTAAAACCGATAATGATACCTAAACCACTTTGCCCGGGTTCATTAAATTCTTTGGGTCAAGCGCGGCTTTGATGCTACGCATGACTTCAAGTGAGGCAGGGTCTTTGGTGCTAAGAAACACATCACGCTTTTTCTGACCAATGCCGTGTTCCGCGCTGATGGAACCTTCGTATTTCTCAACCAAGGTTTTCATCATGTCATCAAAAGCATGATAATAATCAAAAAAGTCAGGGCGTTTTTCAAGGGGCTCGCTCAAATTGTAATGCAAGTTTCCATCCCCGAGGTGACCAAAACCAAAAATCCGCACACCCGGCATGATGGCGGTGGCGGCCTTTTCGGCATCATCATAAAAGGCCGCCATGTGTTTAAGAGGAATAGAGATATCGGATTTATAAGCCTTGCCAGCCTTGATTTCAGACTCTGGCGTCAATTCCCGAATTTGCCAGATGGTGTTACGCTGGGTCAGATTGCTAGCAATCGTTGCATCTAACACAAGCCCGTCTTCCATCGCTTTGGCTAAAACCTCAGTCAGGGTTTTTTCTAGGGGCATGGTGCCGTCATGATCTGGTTTGCCTGAATCCTCAGCGGTTGAGGCAATTTCAATCAATGCAGAAAACCGCGGAATTTCTGATATCGGAAGGGGCGTGTCCGGATAAAAATGCCGAACATTGTCAATAATGGTTTTTGGCATTAGCTCAAAGGCAATGACATTTCCGCCACTTGCCGCCTGACACCGGTGAAGCAGGGTAATGGCCGCCTCAATATCACGCATAGCGGCAAAACCTGTGGCCGTTGCGATGGGTTTGGGAAAAAGCTTAAGCGTTGCGGCGGTGATGATCCCCAATGTGCCCTCAGCCCCGATAAAAAGGTCTCTTAGATCATAGCCGGTGTTGTCTTTCTTGAGTTTGGATAAAAGGGAAAGCACCTTTCCCCCCATCAACACAACCTCAACCCCAAGGGTTAACTCACGCGTGTTGCCATAGCGTATCACATTAAGGCCGCCAGCATTGGTCGAGAGATTGCCGCCAATCTGGCATGTGCCACGCGCCCCTAAATCAAGGGGGAACAGCAAATCATGAGCATCCGCCGCAGATTTGATATGATCAAGAATACATCCGGCTTCGACGGTAATGGTCTGAGATGAGGTATCCACCTCACGGATATGATTCATCCTTTCGGTGCTGATCACCAGATTATGCTCACCCAAATCAGGCGTCGCACCCCCACAAAGCCCGGTATTCCCCCCCTGCGGAATGACCGCAATATTCTGCTCCTCTGCCAGTTTCAAAATGGCGCTGACCTCTGCTGTGTTTGCTGGTTTGACCACGGCGATGGAATTGCCCTGATATTGCTTTCGCCAATCCGTCAGATATCGGGCCTTATCCTGTTCCTGTTGAACAAGATTGGCTGCACCAACAATTCGGATCAGGGCGTCAATAATTGGCGTCTGATCAAGTGGCATGGACGGCTCCTCCTATGATGGAAAGTCAGGGTAGTACAAATACCATATCATCGGCAAGATGTGGGGTGCATTCCTTTAAGGTCGCGGCGCGGCGGCGCGGCTAAGGCGATCATGAATAGCAACACCTAATCCCGTTTCAGGAATAGGCGCAACCGCAATGGTATGAACCCCTTTTGCGTCAAGTTGGCGAAGCAGGAAAAACAGCTGGCTTGCGGCCTCATCCAAATCCGCATTAGGGCTCAGATTCGCGGCAGGCGTATCAATAGGCAATTCAGGATCAGCCCCAAACCCAAGCCATGCCTCACCCTCGCGGATATGGGTTGCGTTAAGCCGAAGCTGGGCGCGTGGGGCATAATGACTGGCTAACTGGCCGGGGGAAAGAAGCCGCGATGGGGCTTTGTCTTCTGGCGATAACGGGCGGTGTCCGGTCACCTCTTTGATCATTTCCGCAGTGATGCTTCCGGGACGCAAGATCACCGGTACTTCACCTCTGGCATCAATGATGGTGGACTCCAGCCCTTTTTGGCAAGCGCCGGTATCAAGGATTAACCGTGGCTCGGATTGGTGATCAAAACTTTCTGCTACATGATGAGCCATGGTCGGGCTTAGCCTGCCAGATGGGTTGGCGGATGGCGCGGCAATGGGAATGCCAGCGGCTTTGAGCAGATCTCTTGCTTTGCTGTGACCCGGCACTCGCAAAGCCAGACTATCCAGTCCTGCCGTCACTAGATCGGCAATCTGTCCGTGATCTTGCCGATGCAACACAAGCGTCATTGGACCCGGCCAGAAGGCTTCGGCCAATTGCTCGGCTAAAAGGGTGCTCACGGCTAATCCAAAGGCACTGGCCTGATCGGGAAGATGACTGATGAGGGGGTTAAACTCTGGGCGGTTTTTTGTCTTAAAAATACGGGCAACAGCAAGCGCATTACCCGCGTCTGCCCCCAGCCCATAAACGGTTTCTGTGCCAAAGGCGACCAAATGCCCTTGTCGCCATAGGGTTACGGCGGTGGCAATGCTGGCCTCATCTAATGGCTGAACGCGTGTCATGCTTGGCGTCATGATCTTTGGTCTCCATAGGGGCGCTGTTCAGGTGTTGGCGGATACCAGTTTTCGGGAATACTGGCATCATCACCAATATTCCCCATCGCAGCAAAGCGAGCGTTCATCCGCCCAGGCTTGCCATAGGAAAATCGGTTTCCGTTGTGATCAATCATTTTGCCGCCTGCCGCCTCAAGGATGGCTTGGCCTGCGGCAGTATCCCATTCCATGGTTGTGCCAATGCGCGGATAAAAATCAGCTTTGCCTTCCGCGAGATAACAAAACTTGAGCGATGATCCCACAGAGATCGTTTCTGATGGGGTGAGATCATCAAGCCAATGGGTTAAAGTCTGGCTATATTTCGCCATGGTGGTAATCACCGTTGGACGGTCAACAGGACAAGGCCGTGTCTGAATAGGGATAGGGGGCATATCGGATAGACGGCTTGCGTTTCTGCTGACCTCACGCCGCCAAACATGATCCCCATCAGTGGCCCACAGGCTTTGTCTGGCAGGGGCAAAAATAACACCCAAGACAGGATAACGGCCATATATGAGGGCAATATTAACGGTAAAATCCTTACCGCCATTAAGAAAGCCTTTCGTCCCATCAAGGGGGTCAACACACCAATAATAGTCAGAGGTTATGTGGTCGCGGCTTTCGTCCCAATCTTCTTCGGTGATCACCGGCCAATCTTGGTTTAAGGGATAAAGCCCTTTGCTGATGATGGCATCCGCCGCCAGATCAGCATCGGTAACAGGACTGCCATCAGGTTTAATCTGTTGGCGTGGGCCCGCGGTTCTTATTTCAAGAATACGCTGTCCTGCCATGATGGCCAATTCTTCAACAGGCCTAATCAGTTGTTGTTTTGTTGCTAAATCGGCCATCAGGTCAGGTTTCATATCCCCATTATCATTTCCCCTTAAGATAAGGTAACCCCCGAAATAAGGCCAATGATAAAGGCTTAGTTTTGGCATAAATGCGTTGGATAGGGCAACCTTATTCCACCAATAGGGGTGTCTTGGCGGTGATAGCATAGACAGAGAGATTTGCTAGTCGCTAAGGATTTGGATAGACTGATGGCCATTATACCATTTCGGCCATGAACCAAAGAACAGGGATCAATATTATGTGTGGACGCTTTGCTAATCGGTTTACGGCAAGTGAATTAACCACCATGTTCAAAACTGCAATCCCTCTTTCCAACAGTCAGCCTCTGCCAGCCTATAACATTACCCCGGGGGTTGATATTTTGACCATCCAAGCAAACCCATCCGGCCGGAGCGGAGGCGCCATGCATTGGGGGGTGCCATCCCCCATGGGAAAGGGGTTGTTGATCAACGCGCGTGGGGAAACCATGCGGGAAAAACAAACCTTCCGTGATGCCGCGCTTGCCAGACGCTGTGTGGTGCTGGCTAGTGGCTGGTATGAATGGAAAGCCCCAAAACAACCCTATCATATTGCAAGGCGTGATGAGGCGCCGATGGCTTTTGGTGCGTTATATTGGCCGGGAGAGACGCCGCGCTGTGTCATTGTGACCACCGCCGCAGAGGGAAATCTGGCTAGCCTGCACCATCGTGCCCCATTGCTTATTGATCTTGCGGATTTAGACCAATGGCTTGACCCTAGCCTGTCTTCGCTTGAGATAGGGGAGATGACCAAGCCTACTGATGCCGATCACCTGATCTGGCATCCTGCCCCACCAGAAGTAGGGAATAATAAGAGCAATCATGCTGGTCTTATTGCCCCTTATGATGGCCCAGCACCAGAGGTTCAAGCATCGCTTTTTTGATCAATTCAGATGCTGGCAGGTGAGGCATCTCGGCGATGATGCGCATAGATATGCCAAAGCATTAACGCCCCTGCGCCGCGCCAAGGCCGCCAAAGCTCGGCCATATCCTGCATAATTTTTGCGTTTGGGCGATCATTGAGGGATTTGAGGATTTTCATCCCTTCTTGCAAGGCCAAATCATTGTAAGGCCACGCATCCATATCCAGCAAAGCAAAAAGCCGATAATTATCTGCCGTCCAATCACCAACACCGCGCAGTCGGGTTAATGCCATGGATACCTCATCACCCGGCAAAGTGGCGAGGTGGTCAAAATCCAGATCGCCACACGCGACCGCCGAGGCGATGCCGTGAATATATTCGGCTTTCTGTTTTGACAGCCCATGATCCTTTAAGATATCAACCCCGGCATCGTGAATAGCTTGCGGTTGGTCTAACCCTGCTGAGATCATCTTTTGCCAAACAGAAGTAGCGGCATGACGCGAGATTTGCTGGCCGATAATGGTTCGGATAAGGGTGGTAAACCCTTGGGGCATGGTACGGTCAGGGGGTGGGCCATATTGCGAAAGGGCATTGGCGATATCTGCATCACGCCGTGACAGGTGATGCAAAG
>JALRFL010000004.1 GCA_023259875.1 Alphaproteobacteria bacterium | reverse complement strand
CTTTGTGGTCACATCGAAATCAACCCGAGCCTGCATCTTCTTTGCATCGGACATTTGGGAGGCAACGGTTCGCTTCCAGATCAAGTCATAGAGCGCAAGTTGATCACGAGTGAGTTCTGGTGCGAGTTCTCCTGGTGTTTTGAATTGATCGCCTGCTGGACGGATGGCTTCATGGGCTTCTTGGGCATTGGCGGCTTTGGATTTATAGGCACGGGGGCTGGTTGGCACATAACGCGTGCCTTTGAGATCAAGGATTTCTGAACGAATAGCCTGAACCGCATCATTTGAAAGCTGAACCCCATCAGTTCGCATATAGGTAATCAGGCCAGTGGTCTCACTTCCGATATTAACGCCTTCATAAAGGCGCTGGGCAATACGCATAGTGCGGCTGGCAGAAAATCCAAACTTGCGGCTGGCTTCTTGTTGCAGGGTGGATGTGGTAAATGGTGGGCTAGGATTGCGTTGCGTGCGCTTCATATCCACATTTAGCACAGCAAAGTTTGAGGCCGTAATCTTTGCCACGGCATCATCCGCCATCGCTTTGTTTTTGATATCCATTTTGCCAAGTTTTTTGCCGTCCACATGGGTCAATCTGGCGGTAAAACTCTCACCGCTATCTTTATTCATAACGGCTTCAACAGACCAATATTCTTCAGATATAAATAGCTCAATTTCCGCTTCGCGTTCACAGATAAGCTTGAGCGCAACCGATTGCACGCGGCCTGCGGATTTCGCCCCCGGTAATTTCTGCCACAACACAGGTGACAGGGTAAAGCCAACCAGATAATCCAAGGCGCGCCGCGCCATATAGGCATCCACCAATTCAGAATTGATTTCACGGGGGTTGGCCATGGCATCAAGCACAGCCGTTTTGGTGATCTCGTTAAAAACAACCCTTTCCACCGGCTTACCGCTTAGTGCGTTATTTTCATTCATGACATGATAGATATGCCAACTGATGGCTTCGCCTTCACGATCAGGGTCAGTGGCAAGGATCAGTTTATCTGCCTTTTTCAATTCCGCTGTAATGGTGTTGATAGGGTCTTTGCTTCGTACCGGAATGTTCCAGTGCATGGCAAAATCTTCTTCGGGAATGACGGAGCCTTGTTTGTTGGGCAGATCACGAATATGCCCCACCGAGGCAACAACATGATAATCGCTGCCAAGATATTTATTTATCGTTTTGGCTTTGGCTGGGGATTCAACAACAACAAGTTTCATAGCGTAATACTGACCTTTTTTTACCTGACCTTTTTGTCATGTCCCGTTTGTCAGGCTTTAGGCGTTTCTGGCTTCCATAGCAAAGAGACCCTGTTGCCATAATGCCGGATGATATCGCCTGCCAACTCCATTTCAAACAGCGCCATGCTGATGACAGGTATTGAGAAATGACACTGCTTGATCAATTCGTCAACTGAAGATGCATCAAAACTTAATAAGTTCAGCAATTCCTGCTTGGCCTTTTCTACCTCATCACGATTGGGATCAGCGGGCTTTTCCTCATCAAAAAGGGGCAGGGGTGGCGGTGTTGTGTTCCATTCTTTGCCGTCAATATGTTCTAAAATATCCTGGCTATCCTGAACCAGTACCGCGCCATCCCGAAGCAGATTATTGCATCCTTTTGACCTTGGGTCTAAGGGGGATCCGGGAATAGCCATGACATCTCGGCCACGGTCAGCGGCCTCTCTTGCCGTGATCAATGAACCTGATTTTAACCCTGCCTCAACCACCAAAAGCCCTAATCCTAATGAGGCAATGATACGGTTGCGGATGGGAAAGTGCTTCGCAAAGGGTTGTAATCCTGTTGGCATTTCTGAAATTAATATGCCTTGGTCTTTAAGGCTTTCATAAATACGGGCATTTTCACGCGGATAAACTTGATCTACGCCGCCTGCCAACACCGCAATAGACCGCTGGCTATTGACCCTTCATGCGCGGCGGCGTCAATGCCTCGCGCCATGCCCGAGACAATGACATAACCGGCTTTCCCCACCTCACCACACAGCAATTTGGTCAGATTAAGCGCGTTAAGCGAAGCATTCCTTGATCCAACCACGGAAAGCGCAGGTTTCTGCAAAAGATGCAGATGGCCGAGGCAAGTCAAACAACCCGGCGCATCATCAAACATGGCTAAGCTTTTGGGATAGGTGTCTTCGCCGCGAACAATCACTTGCGCGCCAATCTTTTCGGCGGCCGCCATTTCATCCTCTGCCTCTGCTTGGCTGGTGATATTCAGTTTGATGCGTGACCGCTTGCTGATCTCTGGCAACTGATCCAGCACAGCTAAACTCGTTTTGTATCGGCGCAACAACATCGTCAAGGTCACAGGGCCAATATTCTGTGTCCGTATCAGTCTGATGATGGCTATTTTTTCATTGGTTTTCACGATGCAATACCTTTTGCAAGAGACTTGGCACACAGCAGGATATTGCCGCGTTTTCCAAATCATAGAGCACAAGGATTAATTTTTCGTTAAGAGCCGCATATAAATTAACGGCTCATGCCTTCATCAGGACTTTCCAATGCGCGGCTCGGCACCAGATAAAAGCCGTTTGATATTGCCGCGATGCCGCCAGATCACCAAGACGGCAATGATGCCAGATATGATAACGGTGAAAACTGGCAAAGGAGGAGGTGAGATCAGCGCAAACAACAGCGGCGCTGATAGATAACTGATGATAGCCGCCAACGATGAGAAGCGAAACAAAAAGGCAGATGCCAACCAGATAAGACAAATCAAGGCCCCAATGAGGGGATGAAGACCTAAAAACACGCCTAACCCTGTGGCAACCCCTTTGCCGCCTCGAAAGCCTAGCCAAACCGGATAGCAATGCCCGGCCATGCTAAACAGCCCAGCGATAGCAATCACATTGCCGTCACCGCTAAGGTAGCGTGCAATGATGACAACAAAGAGGCCTTTGCCGCTATCCAAAAGCAGGGTTAGCGCGGCGGCAATTTTATTGCCTGTCCGCAAGACATTGGTGGCGCCAATATTGCCACTGCCTATGGTGCGGATATCGCCAAGCCCGAACACTCTTGCCATGACCAAGCCAAAGGGAATGGCCCCTATCAAATAGGCGGCAAGACCATAAAGCCCCAATGCTATGATAGGTTCAGGCATTAACGGGTTCCGTTTGCGGTCTGATGCGCTGTGGCCGCATCATAAACCCGTTTGCCGCCAATCCAAGTTCCCAGAACAACCCCTTGGGTTGGCGCGCCTTCAAAAGGGGTGCTGACAGATAATGAGGCGAAATCCGCACCTCGCACTTGCCAGCCCCGATCAAGATCAATCAGGGTAAGGTCTGCGGTTGACCCAACCGCCATTTTGCCACCATCTAGGTGAAGAATTTGTGAGGGATTGTGGCTCAACAATGCAAATACGCGCATCAACGGAAGATATCCGCCATGCCAAAGCGACAAGGTCATTGATAGCAATGTTTCTAGGCCAGAATATCCGGTTTCTGCCAAGCCAAACGGAAGCGATTTCACATCGCGGTCTTGGGGGGAATGATCGCTTGCCATGGCATCAATTGTCCCGTCTGCCAGCCCTTCAAGCACCGCTTGTCTATCGGCCTCGCTTCGTAATGGCGGTGATAGCCGGAAACGGGTGTCATAGTCTCTCACCGCGATATCATTGAGCAAGGCATAGGGCGGCGCCGTATCGCAAGTCACCTTTAGGCCTTCGGCCTTTGCCGCGCGGATGAGAGCAATACCCTTGGCGGTGGCAATATGGGCAACATGATAATGCCCACCTGTCAGACGCAACAGAGACAGATCACGGCTAATGATAATCGCTTCGGCGGCATCAGGGATGCCCCTTAGGCCAAGGCGAGTAGAATGTTCGCCTTCGTGCATTTCCCCGTTTTCTGCCAGCATGGGGTCTTCGGCGTGCTGAATAACTGGGCGACCAAGCATGGAGGCGTAACTAAGCACACGCCGCATGGTTAGGCTATTAGCAACAGAATGGATCGCATCGGTAAAACCGACTGCCCCTGCCTCAGCCAAGAGGCCTAATTCTGCCATCGCTTCGCCTTTAAGCCCAACGGTTGCCGCACCATAGGAATAGACCCGTAGATCTTTGTTGGGGCTGGCTAGTCCGTTCATCATCCGGCATTGGGATATCAGCATTTCAGGATCATCAAGCACCGGATAGGTGTTAGGCAAACAGATGATGCTGGTTATGCCGCTTTTAATTGCGGCGGCGGCTAGGCTTTTTGGGGTTTCGCGATGCGCCGCCCCCGGATGACAGGATTGCACGCGCATATCAATAATGCCGGGGGTCAGCACATGACCATTGGCGTTGATCACCTCTGCCCCTTTTGGGGCTTTAATGGTATTCGGCTGATCAGATAACTCTAAAATTCGGCCATCACGGATCAGGCAATCCCCAAGGCTATCTCTCTGGCTTGAGGGATCCATCAGGCGCGCGTTTTGGATCAACACATCAGTCATGGTTTCTGCCTTCCCAGAACGCCAGCGGCAAGGGATTCCAAACACGCCATGCGCACGGCAACGCCAATCTCCACTTGGGTGGTGATCAAACTGCGTTCCACATCATCGGCCAATTCCGAAGAAATCTCAACGCCGCGGTTCATAGGGCCGGGGTGCATAATCAGTGCTTCAGGCTTGGCCAGCGCCAGTTTTTCACGCGTCAGCCCATAGCGATGGAAATATTCGCGTTGCGATGGGGTTTCTGCCCCTTGCATGCGTTCTTGCTGAAGGCGAAGAAGCATCACAATATCCGAGCCGTTCAACCCCTCTGCCATATCGTGATAAACGCTAACGCCCATTTCGGTGATATCTTGCGGCAGTAAGGTTGTTGGCGAAATCAATCGGATATTCGCGCCAAGAATAGAAAGCAGATGAATGTTTGACCGTGCCACGCGGCTATTGGCGATATCACCACAAATGGCGATATTCAGACCTTCAATATGACCGAGGCGGCGGCGAATAGTAAGGGCATCTAGCAAGGCCTGTGTTGGGTGCTCGTGCCGTCCATCCCCGGCATTAATCACTGCCGCGTCAACATAATTGGATAGCAACAGCGACGCCCCAGAGTTTTGATGCCGCATGACCAGAATATCAGGATGCATGGCATTAAGGGTGACGGCGGTATCAATCAGGCTTTCGCCTTTTTTGATGGATGAGGTAGCAACCGGAACATTCACAACTGATGCCCCCATTTTTCGCGCCGCCAGATCAAACGAAACCTTTGTCCGTGTTGAGTTTTCAAAGAAGATGGTGAAAACCGTCACGCCTTTGAGATGGCTTAGGCTTTCGCGAGGAGGCAGATCAGCAAAACTATTGGCGCGATTAAGAATGGCCTCGACCACAGGGCGTTGAAGCCCTTCAATTCCAAGCAAATGCTTATCAGGTAAAGCGGCAAAGCCAAGCTGATCATCGGCTTGAGCTAATCCGTTATCTTGCCTGTTCTGATTACCCATGACCATCCTTATAATCCTGACCTGCCATAACGTCCAGTGCTGATTGCAGGATCCAAGTTGCGGCTAGCGCATCACGGCGTTCAGAACGCTTTTGTCGGGTCATATCCGCATCAATCATGGCGCGTTCAACCGAAACCGTGGAAAGCCGTTCATCTTGCCACAGCACAGGCCAATCTTTCAGGCGAAGCAAAGCATAGGTGAAATCCCGAACAGAATCGCATCTTGGGCCCATACTGCCATCCATGTTAAGCGGCCAGCCAATAACAAACCCGCCCACCTCATGGGAAAGGGCAAGCGCGTTCAGTTTTTCCATATCAGGGGTAAATTTCAGGCGCCGCAGAATCGTCACAGGTGACGCCACTTTCCAATCAGGGTCAGAGACCGCAATACCGATGGTTTTCTTGCCCACATCAAGAGCAAATAATTTGCCGATGGATTTGCGTTGGTTAATGAAATCGTCAATCTTGCATATAGCCATAGCCAATGCTATTACCCCTTCAGCAACTTTTTGTCACCAGACTTGTGATCACGCCCATGACCATTGATAAAGACACCATTCCCCGTATTGCCCGACTAGCGCGTCTTGAGATCGCGCCAGAACGGCAATCTGCCTTAAGTGAAGAATTAGCCTCCATCCTGTCATGGGTGGAACAGTTAAATGCGCTTGATACCTCTGCGGTTGAACCTCTGGCGAGTGTCACAGGACATGATTTGCCGTTACGGGATGATATCGTCACCGATGGCAATGACCCTGATGCGGTTCTGTCAAATGCGCCGGAAAAAACCTCTAACTTTTTTGTTGTTCCAAAGGTGGTCGAATGAGTGATCTGCTTTCTTTAACGGCGGTCGCCGCGCGTTCTGCCCTTGACAAAAAAGAGTGTTCAGCAAGTGAACTTACCGCCGCTTACCTTAAGGCTATCGAAGATACCGCCGATAATAATGCCTATGTGGCGGTGACTGCTGAAAAAGCAATGGATATGGCGAAGGCCAGTGATACGCGGCTTGCCAAAGGCGAAGGTGGCGCCCTTGAGGGGATTCCCGTGGGCGTCAAGGATATGTTTTGCACCAAAGGGGTGGAGACCACGGCCTCATCGCAGATTCTCAAAGGTTTTGTGCCAACTTATGAATCCACTGTTACATCTCATTTATGGGCAGATGGCGCGGTGATGCTTGGCAAGCTGAATTGTGATGAGTTCGCGATGGGTTCTGCCAATGAGACCAGCGTCTTTGGCCCAGTGACTAACCCGTGGACAGCGGCAAGTGGTGATCTTAAAGGCAAAGCCCTAACCCCCGGGGGGTCATCAGGCGGATCAGCGGCGGCCATGGCCGCGAGGTCATGTTTGCTTGCCCCGGGGACAGATACTGGCGGTTCCATTCGCCAACCAGCGGCATTTTGCGGTATGGTAGGGTTAAAGCCAACTTATGGGCGGTGTTCACGCCGTGGGATTGTGGCTTTTGCCTCATCGCTGGATCAGGCAGGCCCGATTACCCGTGATGTGGCCGATTGTGCGCTGATGATGACCAGCATGGCAGGGCATGATGCCGGGGATTCCACCTCAATTGACGCCCCTATGCCTGACCTGATGGCGGCGTTATCCACTGGCGTTAAAGGGATGCGGATTGGGATACCTGATCAATATACCCTTGAGGGCATGAACCAAGAGATCGTTGCCTTGTGGGAGAAGGGGCGTGCATGGCTTGAAGACGCTGGCGCAAGCTGTGTGCCGGTCAGCCTGCCGCATACGCAATATGCTTTGCCGGCTTATTATATTGTTGCCCCGGCAGAAGCATCGTCAAATTTGGCGCGCTATGATGGTGTGCGTTACGGTCAGCGTGTGGAAGGGGCAACTTTGGATGATATGTATGCCAAAACCCGTGGTGCCGGTTTCGGGGATGAGGTTAAACGCCGTATCCTAATCGGGACTTATGTGTTGTCTGCTGGATATTATGATGCTTACTATATCAAAGCACAGCAAGTGCGCCGCTTGATACAGCAAGACTTTCTGACGGTGTTTGAACAGGTGGATGCGTTATTGACCCCATCAACCCCAACCGCGGCCTTTCCGCTTGGAGAAAAGATGGACGCCGTCAGTATGTTTCTTAACGATGTGTTTACGGTTCCAGCAAATCTGGCAGGGATACCGGCGATATCGGTTCCATCGGGCTTGTCGTCAGATGGCTTGCCTTTGGGCTTGCAGTTGATTGCCCCGGCGTTACGCGAAGACACCTTAATTCGCGGCGCGGCGGTGATTGAAAAGGCGGCAGGGTTTGATTATGTGGCAACAGGGGCCGCGTCATGACAAAAAGCGTATCACCATTAGTTGAGGGGCGCACAGGCCCATGGGAAGTCATCATTGGGCTAGAGGTTCATGCGCAAGTGTCGAGTCAGGCGAAGTTGTTTTCGGGCTCATCGGCGGCGTTTGGCGCTGGCCCTAATGAACATGTCTCGCTGGTGGATGCCGCTATGCCGGGGATGTTGCCAGTGATCAATCGGTTTTGCGTTGAGCAAGCCGTCAGAACAGGGCTCGGCCTCAACGCTGAGATTAATTTGGTCAGCGTCTTTGACCGTAAGAATTATTTTTATGCTGATCTGCCGCAAGGCTATCAGATCAGCCAGTTCAAACAGCCGATTGTGGGTGAGGGCAGTATTAACATCACCCTTAGCGATGGCAGCAGCCGTGATATTGGCATTGAACGCCTGCATCTGGAGCAAGACGCCGGCAAATCCATGCATGATCAGCACCCGACCAAATCCTTTATTGACTTGAACCGGTCTGGTGTGGCGCTGATGGAAATTGTTTCAAAACCAGATATGCGTTCAGCCGAAGAAGCCGCCGCATATGTTAGCAAACTACGCGCCATTCTGCGGTTTCTGGGCACTTGCGATGGCAATATGGAACAGGGCTCATTGCGGGCGGATTGTAATGTTTCGGTTCGCCGCCCGGGTGAACCCCTAGGCACACGAACAGAGACCAAAAATCTCAACTCTATCCGCTTTATCGCCCAAGCGATCAATAGTGAGGTGGCGCGCCAGATTGAAATCCTTGAAGACGGCGGCACCATTGATCAAGAAACCCGTCTCTTTGATAATGCCACAGGCCAAACTCGCCCCATGCGATCCAAAGAAGACGCACATGATTACCGCTATTTCCCTGATCCTGATTTGTTGCCGTTGAAACTGGATGCGGCGTGGGTTGATCAGATAAGGGACACTCTGCCTGAATTGCCTGATGCCTTGCGTGCCCGATTGCTCAATCAATATGGGCTAACCCCCTATGACGCTAGCCTGATTAGTGAGGATCGCGCGGTTGCCGCCTATTACGAAACGGCCGCCGCTGGCCAAGATGCAAAAATAGTGGCGAACTGGATGACGGTGGAATTGTTTGGTGCGCTTAACAAAATGGGACTTGATCTGGCGGATTCCCCGGTGAAACCTGAACAGCTTGGCAAATTGGTTGCTCGCATTACCGATGGCACGATTTCTGGACGCATTGCTAAGGATGTCTTTGCTCTGATGCTGGAGAGCGGCGCTGACCCCGACCAAGTGATTGAGGAAAAAGGCTTCAAACAAGTGTCCGATACGGGCGCGATTGAGGCCATGATTGATGCCGTCTTGGCGGATAACGCGGATAAGGTCGCGGAATATCGTGGCGGCAAGGATAAGCTCTTTGGTTTTTTTGTTGGACAGGTGATGAAAGCTTCACAAGGTCAAGCTAATCCCGGGGTCGTCAACGGCCTGCTTAAACAAAAACTAGATGGGTAGTTTATAGATATTGAGTAATATAATACTCAATATCTATATGCTTTAGTCTCAGCTATCTATCTGCCGCATCAACCGGGGCAGGGCGGAGCAATCCGCGATAGCAAAGCTGGATTTCGGCATAAAGCCGGGGATATCAGGCGCGTCATTGGTGACCGCAATCACATGGCGACAGGCGGCGGCAATGGCGGCGTCATGATCCGCGTGGGTATCGCCGATCATCACTGCCTCATCAGGGGCGACCCCCAGCCGTTCACACAGCGCCAGAATGCCGCCCGGTTCAGGTTTTCGCCCATGGCCGCTATCGGCGGTGACAATATGATCCATCATTTCGGTCAGCCCCAAATCATCCAGATTAATCGCGGTCGTTGGGGCGCCATCATTGGTCACAACCCCCAACAGATAGCCATCGGATTTCAGCTCTTCTAAGGCGGATTTCACCTCACCCTTGGGGGCGGTTTGCCCGCGCACCGACCGGGTGGCAATCGCCATCATTTCATCCATATAAGAAGCCGTGTTCATGATAGCAATCAGCGTATGATCCAACGCCCCCCATGCCGGAACAAGCGAGCCATAGGTGCCCGAGGCGTAAAGCCCATTTTCAAGCACCTTGCCGTGGCTGCCATCCGCGCTTAGCTCTACCCCTATGGTCTTGAGCAAGTCACGGTGATGGACACGGCCATCAATCAGGGTTTCGGTATAACGGGCAATATTTACAATGGTGGAGGCCCATGTCTGGCTCAAATCCAGCAGAACCCCATCTTTGTCAAAAATGATCAGTTTTATGGGCATGAAAATAACAATCGCAAGGCAAAAATAAACCGGATTCCGGCATCAGAATGTTAATTATGTCAGGCATTGGGGGATCATGCAATCCATGGTTTGACAAATGGCTGATCTTTGATTAGATGAGGGGTGCATACGCCGTGTTGGGGGCAACCCCATATACCCATCATGCGGAGGGGTGGCCGAGTGGCTGAAGGCGGCGGTTTGCTAAATCGTTGAAGGAGGAAACTCCTTCCGGGGGTTCGAATCCCTTCCCCTCCGCCATTTCTTTTCAATGACATCCTCATTTCGATATATTTTATGAACATCATAAGCCCATCCTGAATTTGCTCAGAGGTAGGGGAAGAACACATTGCGCTAAGCAATTCTACTTCCTCTTTTAAGGCTAAAAGCTCTTTTCAAAAAGCCAGCGCAGATTGTCTTGATTTAGCGGCACAGGGTTTCCGCCGCAGGATGGATCATCAAGGGCCATTGAGATGAGGTATTCAAGACGCGACGGATCAGCGCCAAGGTCTGAAAGAGACCGAGGAATACGGAGCTGATCATTAAATCGCTGGACAAAATCACAAAACCCATCAAACCCACCTTCAAGGCCAAGATAGCTGGCGGCTTGATCAAAGCGTTTATGAATAGCAGGGGCGTTAAGGGTGAGCACCGCCGGCATACAAACCGCATTGGTGGTGCCATGATGGGTATTAAAAAAGGCACCGATGGGATGGCTCATGGCATGGATGGCACCAAGACCTTTTTGAAACGCGGTTGCGCCTGAATAATTTACCTGTTGCTAAACGCTTTGATAATAGCGCAACATTAAAGCCAATTTAAGCTCCCCCATCTGAAACGGCATAACAACAGGTCAGCA
>JALRFL010000239.1 GCA_023259875.1 Alphaproteobacteria bacterium | reverse complement strand
ACAGAACAACTTTGTTTGGGCGAAGGCTGGCAAGGTTCAGAATTTCTCCGCCGTCGCGGGGTAATTCAACGGTCGGTGCTGGATAAGGAAGGGAAGACACTGTATTATCCTTTCACGATGAGGGGTTATTTCGTCAATCTAGTGTGCTTAGATAAAATTAAAAGAGAAAGAAAGCGATTTTGGTGAAACGAGTTGTCACAGTGATGGTTTGGTTGCGTCAGCATCCGATAATCCGCGCTGTACCCAGATAGTGCCGTTCGCACAAGACACGTCTTCTAGGGCTATCCAGGCTGCAAGACACTCTGGCAAGTAGTAGCCGTCCTGGTGACGATCCTGTTCGCTGCCCTGCCAGAAATAGACCTTGCTTGCGGCGAGGCTAAGAAAACCGCCATATCCGCAACATCCTCTGCGGTGACAAATCGCCGTAGCGAAGCGCAATCTGCGTATCCTTGGCGCAATTCTGCTGAGGTGATGCCGCGTGCTGCCGCTTCTCTTTCAATGACCCCATCCATGCGATCACCTTCAACCGAACCGGGGCAGATAGCATTAACCCGAATACCATCAGGGCCTAATTCCATGGCTAGGGTTTTCATTAAGCCTATGATGCCCCATTTTGCGGTGGCATAGGGTGAACGGTAAGGATATCCCCATAAACCAGCGGTGGATGAAGTAAGCGTGATGACGCCACTTTTTTGTTTGCGCATGACGGGGGCGGCGAGCTTGGACGCCAGAAAACAGCCATCCAGATTGACCGCAAGGCACCGTTGCCAATCGGCTAGGGTAACATCGTCAATGGCGGCGGTGGGCCCGGCTATTCCTGCATTGGCCATCATAACATCAAGGCGTCCCCATTCCCCCATAACAGCATCAAAAGCGGTTTGCATTTCGCTTTCGCTTGTCACATCTGCTTGAAATATCATCAGATCAGGATAGCGTGATTTCGCATCCTCAAGCATGGCCATATTGCTATCCGTAACAGCGACTTTTGCCCCTTGGCTGAGAAAGCCAGATGCCATGGCTAGCCCAATGCCAGAGCCGCCAGCCGTAATAAAAACATACTGTGTGTCTTGATGTGACATGGTTGTCCCCAAATCCTTAAAGTTGATCTGAAATATTGAGAATGACGGAGCCAGATTTTCCGCCTTGTTCGACCATTTCATGCCCTTTTGCGGCCTCATTCAGTGGCAATAGGGCGGCGATATGTTCTGTCATTGCGCCATCACGAAGCCAGCCATCAATCGCCTGTGCGACCGCTTTTCTGGCCTCTTGATCCAGCAGATAGACAATCATCATGATTAGCGTGATATTCTTGAACATCAAAGGGTAGAAGGGAATTTCAGGGCGCATCATCGCCGCGGAACCATAAGTGGTAATGCTGGCGCTTTCTTTTAAGACGGCGGCAAGCGTATCGGCGTTGCGTCCAAACTCTGGTTCAATCGCATGATCAATGCCGCCGCTATGATCCATGATAGCCTCTGCGAGATTTTCCATCCGATAATCCAAGACATGGTCTGCCCCGGCGTTTTTTGCTGTGTTTATGCTAAGTGGAGTTGAAGCGGTGGCAACAATCTGTTTTGCCCCTGCTGCCTTTGCCATTTGGATGGCGTAACGACCGACAACACCGCCGCCGCCACTCACCAGCACAGAGCCGCCCTTCACGCCGCGCCCAGTCAACACAGCATGAGCTGCGGTCATGGCCGGAATCCCAAGACACGCGCCATGGTTAAAACTCGCCTGATCAGGCAAGGCAATCACCTGTTTGGCCGGCAGTGTGACATATTCCGCGGCGGTGCCATGCGCCCTTTGCCAACCGGCATTAAACACATAAACACGATCGCCCGGGCTTATGTTATGGCCGGCAACATCCGTAATAGATTTTTCCGCACCGCCAATAGCGTCAAGGATACCTGCCCCGTCGCTATGGGGGATGACCTCTGGAAAGGGCATGGCGGCAGAATTGTTTCCTGCGCCAGCGCGCATTTTAACATCAGATGGATTAATGCCCGAAGTGGCAAGACGCACGCGAACCTCATGCGCTTTCGGCTCTGGGATATCGCGCTCAACAATCGTTAAAACCTCGCTTGCCTTGCCCTTTTTCTGATAGGCCGCGCACATCATGTTATCCATTCTTTTCTTGCCTTTCTGGACAGAACCAAGCAGAATTGATAAATTAATTTCTGACAGATTTATGTTTTCTGACAGTCATCACGTTAGTCATTCACAAAAATAGTTACCATAACCACATCTTTTTGAGTAAATGATTATAGGCAAATGAGGATATGAGATGGAAGAGGTATTTTCTAGACGCAAGGTGCTAACCCCACAGGATTTGCGGTGGTTAAATGAACGCTCTGATCTGGCTGGATGGCTTCAGATGCTAAGCCATCTTGGCCTTGTTGGGGCACTCGGATATGCACATTATCTTATGATGGGAACATGGTGGGTGTTGCTCACCGGATTTTGCCTTGGGGTTACCATTAATTTTCTTTATGCGGCTCAGCATGAGTTGTCCCATTGGACGGTATTTCGCACAAAATGGCTGAATGAGGCCTTTGGACGCTTAATCGGTTTCTTTATGCTGTTCCCACGCGACTATGATCTGATTATGCATTATTCCCATCATCGCTACACCCAAGACTGGAGCGGCGATGGTGAACTGGTGCGTGAGCCTTACACTTTAACAACGTATCTCTTATGGATGATCGGCATTACCTATTGGCGTAACCGGATTTATGGGATCATTCGCCGCGCGGCTGGCGTCATTATTGAGCCTTATATCCATGACGGGGAAAAGGCCAGAGTGATAAACGAATCACGCCTGCATATTTTGGGTTATGCCATTATTGCCGGGTTATCTATCTGGTTTGCGCGTTGGGAAGCTCTGACATTTTGGATCATTCCAATTATTGCCACTAAACCTATTCATCAGCTTCAGAACACGATTGAACATTTGGGTCTGTCTCATGAAAAAGATATCATGAACAACACCCGTTCAACCCGAACCAATTTCTTTATGCGTTGGCTTTGCTGGCAGATGCCTTACCATACCGCGCATCACAGTTTCCCGTCTGTTCCATTTTGGAAACTAAGAGCCCTAAACAATAAAATCGAAACCAATGTTGGGCCTGTTCATCGCATGGGCTGGATTGAGTTTCAGGTTGAGGTGATCAAAAAGCTCTGGTCAAAGGATGAAAGCCAGTACCCTTCAAACGAGGTTTGGGTTGTCCCGAAAAAAGGCGGCGGCCAGATCAAACTCGAAGCCTAAATGCCATAACTGTTGTTGGGGGGGGATCATGGGCGTATCGTTAAAAACCTATACATCACTATGGGCGATGCGTCCGCATGATGATACCGGCACCATTCTCACTTATGATGAGGTCTGCGCCAAAGTAGCAGAAGCCGGTTACGATGGCATGGCTATTGACCTTGGCGCAGGCGATGTTCAGCAGGCGTATGAAGTGGAACCGATCATGCGCAAGCATGGCTTGACGCCTCTGATTGTGGCCTTTCCCAAGACCGTGGCATCCCTTGAAGATACCTTAAAGATGGCCAAGGATTTTGGCTCGCCCTTTGTTGATGTGATCGGTCAGGTCATGCCGCTTTCCGTGGATGGCATGATCCCGGTGATCCGCGAATGGATGGAGATGTCAGATCGGGTTGGAATGCCGGTGCAATTTGAAACCCACCGCAACTGTATTACCAATGATCTGTTTGCCACGCTTTGCCTGATTGATGCCATCCCAGAGATGCGGCTTTGTGCTGATCTGTCTCATTTCATTGTTGATCGTGAGTTCAAGTTGCCGATGAGCCGCCATGAAATGGGGATGATTTCCCGTATTCTGGAACGATCAGACAGTTTTCAAGGCCGTGTCGCTAGCCGCCAGCAAATTCAGCTTCAGCTTGATTTCCCTCAGCATCAGAAATGGGTGGATTTGTTTAAGGGCTGGTGGCGCGAAGGCTTGCAAAGCTGGCTTGCACGGAACACGGATGGCGATTGCGTGTTCTTGTGTGAATTAGGCCCGCCGGAATATGCCATGACCGACCGGAATGGCAAGGAAATGTCCAACCGCTGGGAGGAGGCCTTGATCATTAAAGGCTGGATAGAAGCGATGTGGGCAGACCTTACCGCCGCTTCTAAGAGCTAAAATCACCTCGACTTAGGGCAGCAAGATGGATCATGCCAATAGGCGGTTATCCCTTATGGAAAGGTTTGCCGCCGGGGCCAAGCCGCAACCCTTGGCGCAGGTTCTGGTAGGGAAGCTGGTCTAACTGGCATCCAAAGAAGCCCGGGGTGACAACATTGATCACCTGATCACCAAGGGGTTCAAAATCAGCGCGGAAATGCACCGTGCTTTTCACAACAATGATGCGCGGTTTCTGCAAATCAATGCCGAAATGGGTGAAAAACGCCTGATCAAGGCATTGGGTGCGCAGGGAACTGACCACAATATGAACGCCATTCCTGCTAACGACCTCAACAAGGCAAGAGGGGCCAATCTCGGCTCTACCGCCTTTATACATCTCACCGGTATAGGTGAAATTGCCATCACTAAGTGCAATAACGCGAAACGCGGCTGTGAGGGGATGATCACCTGCAACGCCAGATTTTCCACCAAGATCACTAGATAAAACCGCGCCGATCCCACGGCTATGGGCTTGGGCGGCGAAATCCGCATCACTAATCAACCCGATTAAGGCGTGTTCTGCCCCTTGATCAAGAATGGCGCGGATCAGTCCCATGGTATCACCGCTTCCACCAGCTCCGGGGTTATCCTGAACATCTGCTAAAATCATCGGCTTTGCGGCACGGCTTTTCATGGCGAATGTGACCGCATCATCCGCCGCCATGAGCTTGCCGTCAAAATGCGCCTCATTCCCAAGGATCACATCATAGAGCTGTTGGGTGATGGCTTCTGCCTCTGTCTGATCATCGGCATAAGCAAGCACTGAAGCGCCGCAATCGGGGATATCCGCCGCCGTAAACCCCATAGCACATTCGGCGTTGGCGGTGTCTGGCTGTGATAGGCTTTCCACCTTTTGATAGAGCGAAAGGCAAGGGTCATGGGCGGTATATTGGGCAGGCAAGGGAATTAAAAACGGGATTTGCCGGAAACTTTTTGAAGGCCGGCGCATCGTGCCTGCCGTGATCTGATCATGCGAGATGCGGATCAAGCAATCCATACAGCGTCTGCCAGTATCCGCCATATCAAGATGGGGATAAGTGCGGTATATGGTGATGATATCAGATAGAGACACCATGGCCTCAGTCACATTGGCGTGGAGATCAAGACTTACCCCAATGGGAATATCTTGCCCCAGCTGTTGGCGCAAACGGCGCAACAATCATCAAATCAGCCCATTTACCTAATTCGACATGATTGTTCCATGATAATTCACCATTATCCTCATTAATGAAATCAAAATGAGCCGGATTCTTGCTTAAAGTTGCAAG
>JALRFL010000215.1 GCA_023259875.1 Alphaproteobacteria bacterium | reverse complement strand
TCGTCTGAACCAATCAGGCCATAAGGTATCATTGTAAAAGGGAGATGATCATGACTGAGGCGCGGTTGTCTGATGCTGAGCTAGCGCAATTTCAAGATAAAGGCTGGATTGTTCCAACATGGGAATTGCCCCAAGAGCTGATCGCGGAGATGCGCTTGGAATATCAGCAATTGCTCGACCGCAACAGCCATTTGCAATCTGATATCATGATGGCACCGCATCAAACTGATGGCGGCTCGATGGGGGTCATAGGATCAGAAAAATGGCTGGAGTTCGCCAGCCATCCCGGCCTGATTTCTATCGCCTCGCAACTCATCGGTGAAGATATTATCCTTTGGGGAACAACTATTTTTGGCAAACCGGCTTTTAGCGGCAAAGAAACCCCATGGCATCAAGACGGCGAATATTACCCTATCAAACCCCTTGAGGTGTTGACGGTGTGGATACCGCTTGATGATGTGACGCCAGATAACGGCCCAATGCAATTTATTCCCGGGTCTCATAAAGCGCATAAATTGTTCAGCCATTCGTGGGTGGAAGGGGATGACAAAACTATCAATCTGGTCACCGATGCGGAACATTTTGATGCGGCAACGGCCGAACCTCTGATCATAAGGGCAGGGCAGGTATCGTTTCATGATGTGTATATGATCCATGGATCAACAGCAAACCGCACGGATAAACGCCGCGCGGCGTTTATTATTCGGCTGATGCCAGCGTCAAGTTTTTATGATCACGCGCTTGGGGCAGAGATTGGCAAACAACATCCCAAACAGGGCTATGGTACAAGACCGCTTTATCTGATTAATGGAACCGACCGGGCTGGAAACAACTTCACCATAGGGCATCATTCCGCCTAATATCCGTAAGGCTATTTTGTGCCATAAATGCGGTCGCCGGCATCCCCTAAACCTGGCATGATATAGCCATGATCATTTAACTGCCGATCAATAGCCGCGGTATAAATAGGCACATCAGGATGATGATCATAAAAGGCATCAATTCCTTCGGGCGCGGCCAGAAGACAGACAAATTTGATTTGTCTTGCCCCTGCTTTTTTCAGCCGATCCACCGCCGCAATCGCGGAATATCCGGTTGCCAACATAGGATCAACAACAAGGGTTAAGCGGTCTTCTATCGCATCTGGCAGGTTAAGATAATATTCAACTGGCTTGAGCGTTTCATGATCACGATAAAGCCCGATATGACCAACCCTTGCTGACGGAATGACATCAAGCATCCCATCCAAGAGGCCATTTCCTGCCCTTAAAATCGAAACCAGACACAATTTTTTACCAGCTAATTTCTGCCCCTCCATCGTCTCTAGAGGGGTTTCAATAAGAACAGGTTCGGTTTTCAAATCGCGGCAGACTTCAAAGGTTAGAAGTTGGCTGATTTCCTGCAAGAGCTGACGAAACAGAGAGGAAGGCGTATCCGCTTTCCGCATGATCGTCAGCTTATGCTGGATCAGGGGATGATCAACAAGTATCGCTTTTGCGTTTGTCATAATCTTGTCCCTCCCTCTTGGCTTGGTCAGATTCAGATGACCGGATTTGTTAGCGCACCAATACCATCACACGCCACCGTCATGGTATCGCCGGGTTTCAGAAATTTGGGCGGCTTAAATCCTAACCCGACCCCAACAGGTGTTCCAGTGGCAATGATATCCCCCGGCAATAAAGTCATGGTTGCGGTCAGCGTTTCGATCAAGGTTGGGATATCAAAAATTAAATTTGAGATGGTGGATTTTTGCCTAATCTCACCATTGACGGTAGTGGAAATAGAAAGATCGCCAAGTTCGGGCAGCGCATCTCTGGTGACGATTGCTGGCCCCATGGGGGCAAAACTATCCAGACTTTTGCCAAGAAACCACTGATTATGTTGTTGTTGAAGCGTCCTTGAGGTGACATCGTTCAACAGCGTATAACCAAAGATATAATCAAAGGCGTCGGCCTGACGCACGCGATGCGCGGTTTTGCCCATGACGAAACATAACTCACATTCGTAATCCACCGACTGGGTGGGATCAAGCCCTGACCGCACCGGAGCATCAGGCCCAATCACGCTGGTGGTGGCTTTGGTGAAAAACACAGGCACAGAGGGAATGGCTGGCTTATCTGACTGATCGAAATCAGATTTGCTGTATTCTTCGGCGTGATCATAATAATTGAGGCCAACACAAAAAATATTGCGCGCTGGAACAGGGATAGGAGCCAAAAGCTGAACTTCATCTAAACTAAGGCTGGCGTCACCACATTGCCAAGCGGTGATATCTTCGCCGCTTTCGATAAAGCGGCGCACGGCGTAGAGAGCATCCTTGCCTTCGGCTTTAACGATGATCTGATCATCAGGGGTCAGAACCCCGGCGCCAATTCGGTTTTGATGTTCAAATGTGATAATCCGCATGCCATACCCTTTTTTAATGCACCAATCATAATGTACTCAATGTGAACTGGCTAAGAATATCAAGGAATGCGATACGAGAACAATATTTCTTTTCTCATACCCCAAGCCAGCGCGATTGGG
>JALRFL010000187.1 GCA_023259875.1 Alphaproteobacteria bacterium | reverse complement strand
AAGGCATCACAGATAAGGCGGTTGAGTAAACCCTTTGGGTGACAAGGTAAAGATTTCCACCCCATCCGCGGTGACGCCAACGGTATGTTCAAATTGCGCGGATAGGCCGCGGTCCCTGGTTACGGCTGTCCAGCCATCAGGCAGAATTTTCACCTGCCAAGTGCCTGTGTTGATCATCGGTTCAATCGTAAAGATCATGCCTTCATCAAGGATAATGCCCTCACCCGGTTGGCCATAATGCAACACCGTTGGGGCGATATGGAATTGCTGACCAATGCCATGGCCAGTGAAATCCCTCACCACTGAAAAACGCGCCGCTTCGGCATAGGTTTGGATAGCGTGGCCAATATCACCAAGGGTGGCGCCGGGTTTAACCACCTCAATGCCGCGCATCATGGCCTGATAGGTGACATCGGTCAGCCGCTTGGCTTTCACATTCGGTTCACCAATCCAATACATCCGTGAGGTATCGCCATACCATCCGTCCAAAATGACAGTGATATCAATATTCACAATATCCCCATCAATAAGCCGTTTTTCCGACGGAATGCCATGACAGACCACATGATTAACAGAAATGCAGGTCGCCTTTGGAAAGCCTTTATAGCCAAGTGGGGCAGGGATGGCGTCATGATCTGTGATAAACTGATGGCAGAGGTCGTTAAGCTCAAGTGTGGTCACGCCGGCTTTCACAAAAGGCGTGATATAATCCAAGGTTTCGGCAGCTAATTCGCCAGCTTTACGCATCTTGATAAAGCCAAACTGGTCATGACGGGGAATGGGTTCTGTTCGCATTATTCTGGTATCTTGATTGGTATAGAATGATCTAATGTTAGAGCCTCAAGCGTAATATTGCAACGCCATGCCATAATTTCCACCCCATGATCATAGGCTTGCCGCAAATGCTGAGCATACAAAGGGTCGATATCCTCTGCGATGACCATGTGATCGCCATCCATGCGTTGAACAACAAACAGCAAACCGCACCGATACCCCTCTGCCATGGCGTGTGTTAGTTCGGCAAGATGCTTACTGCCGCGCGCGGTGACCGAATCCGGAAAGGCGACGGCCTCGGGCAATTCTGGGCGGCGCAGATGCACATTCTTGATCTCTAAGAGCATAGGGGGTGATCCGTCATCCGCCTCATCCAACAGAAAATCAAAACGCACCCCCTTTTTCCACTGATATTCTCGCCGGATAAGCTGATAACTTGCCAGTGAAGCGATCTGTTTTTGTTCCAACGCTTCATGTGCAATAGCATTTGGGCGATTGGTGTTTATGCCAACTAAACCGCCATCGGCCTCAACTAATTCAAGGGTGAGGGGCAATTTGCGGTTGGGATTATCAGAACGCGAACACCATGCTTTCAGGCCGGGGGCGTTTAGTCCGGTCATTGCGCCGGGATTTGGGCAATGCACGGTTTCGATCCGATCACCAAAATCAATATCTGCCAGAAACCGCTTATACCGTTTGATCAATCGGCCTTGTTCTAGGGGGGGAAGCTGCATTTAGGGGTTCCGCTTGCCGTGATGGCTATTGATCAAAATGGGTTTAGAGATATAACAGGTAATATATTTGTCTTATCTTAGGTGATGTGATGACGCAACCTTCTGCCGCGATGTTAGTGATTGGGGATGAAATTCTTTCAGGCCGGACACAAGATAAAAATATTAACACGCTGGCTCAATTTCTCCATGACCGCGGCATTGCCCTAGCTGAGGTTAGGGTCATCGGGGATACCCATGAGGGGATTATCGCGGCGGTTAAGGCATTATCAGCGGCTTATGATTTGGTGTTCACCTCTGGCGGCA
>JALRFL010000183.1 GCA_023259875.1 Alphaproteobacteria bacterium | reverse complement strand
GGAAATGATCACCTTTCCGGTGCTGATGATGAGTCCAGCATCCAAAGGTCTTCGGAGGCTTTTTGATCTAAAAGATCAGGTGCGAAAAGCTGGCCGCGGTGACAGCGGCATTAAGAAACTTCATGTCATTGGTGCAGGTGTGATGGGCGGCGATATCGCGGCTTATGCCGCAATGCTTGGATTTGAAGTCACGCTTAGTGATCAAAACGAAGAGGCCATCACCAAGGCAAGAGACCGTGCTCGGCAACTCTATGACCGCCGGCTTAAAACAGAAGATCAAGTCAACGCCGCGATGGCACGGTTGACCGCTGACCCCAAGGGGGATGGCATGGCGAATGCTGACCTGATCATAGAAGCCGTCGCCGAAAGATTAGATATCAAAACAATGGTATTTGCGGAAATGGAAAGCCGCGCGAAAGCCGATGCTATACTGGCTAGCAACACATCTTCTATCCCGTTGGAAAAGATTGCCGAAGGGTTAAAACATCCTGACCGTTTGGTGGGTATCCATTTCTTTAACCCTATGCCGGTTTTGCCCTTGGTTGAGGTGATCTGGGCCGAAACCACCGCACCCGAAACCATTGATCGCGCCATGCGGTTTTCAGGTCAGCTTAAGAAGTTTCCCATTCGCTGCAAATCCGCCCCCGGTTTTCTTGTTAATCGCGCGTTGCTGCCATATATCTATGCTGGCATTGCCGCCATGCTAAATGGCACAGACGCAGATCAGATCGACACCGCGATGGTGGATTATGGTATGCCCATGGGTCCTATTGAACTGGCGGATCAGATTGGCCTCGATGTCACCCATGATGCAGGCGTGCCTCTGGGGATACCCGAAGCCGTGGCAAGCGCATTGCAAGCGAAGATAGCGGCCGGTGATCTTGGCCGGAAAACAGGGCAGGGGTTTTATCAATGGGACACAAAGAAAGCCCTGCGCCCGCGTAAAGATTATGCCATGGCATCCCTTGCGCCGTTGGTGGATACACTGTTAGAGCCCATGATCCGAGAATGCCAAGCGGCGGTCGATGAAGGTGTGGTTGATAGCGCCGATATGGCGGATGCAGGTATGATTTTTGGGACAGGTTTCCCAGGCTTTCGAGGCGGCCCCCTGTTTTGGGCTAATGAGAATAGATAAGGTTAGCAGATGTATAGTGCCCCTATAAAAGATATTCGTTTTGTTTTTCAGCACTTGATTAATCGCGCCGCGCTTCAAGAAAAAACAGGCCATGATGCGCTGAGCGAAGAATTGGCAGATGCCATTTTTGACGAAGCGGCAAAATTTGCCGCTGATATTATCGCACCGACAAACCGTGATGGCGATACTAAAGGGGCAAAACATCAGGATGATGGTAGTGTTATCACACCGCCCGGGTTTCGTGAGGCTTATGCCGCGATGGGGGAACAAGGCTGGACCGCCATGGATGCAAGCGAAGAATATGGCGGCCAGAATATGCCGATGGCCGTATCGTCGTTCGTGCATGAAATGTGGCAATCTGCCAATATGGCATTTGCGCTCTGCCATTTGCTGACCCAAGGGCAGATTTACGCCCTTGAAAAATATGCCTCATCTGAACAAAAGGCTCATTATATTCCTGCCATGGCTGAGGGGCGATGGACAGGAACCATGAATCTGACAGAACCGCAGGCTGGTAGTGATCTTGCCGCTATCCGCAGTATGGCGATCCCTGAAGGTGACCATTATCGCATCACCGGACAGAAAATTTATATCACCTATGGTGAACATGATATGGCCGAAAATATCATCCACCTTTTGCTAGCACGCACCCCGAATGCGCCAGCAGGAAGCAAAGGGATATCGGTCTTTATCGTGCCTAAATATCTGATCAATGCCGATGGCAGTCTTGGGCAAGCTAACGATATCACTTGTGTCTCAATTGAAAAAAAACTTGGCATTAAAGGCTCGCCAACTGCGGTGCTTCAATATGGGGATCATGGCGGTGCCATTGGTTATCTTGTGGGCAAAGAGCACCAAGGGCTTGAGATTATGTTTGCGATGATGAACCACGCCCGATTTACAGTGGGGATGCAGGGGCTTGCCATCAGCGAACGCGCCTACCAACAGGCGGTGTCGTATGCCATGGATCGCCGTCAGGGGACACCTATTGGCGGCGAAGAAGGCGATACGATCATAGGGCATCCCGATGTTTTGCGCCTGCTTGCAAGTATGCGTGCGGATATCATGGCCATGCGCGGATTAGTCGGGATTGGGGCGGCGGCGATGGATATGGCGGCTCACGATAACAGCTCAGAGATCCAAAGCAGATTAGGCTTATTGGTTCCAATTATTAAGGGCTGGCTGACCGAGCAATCTCAACAGGTTACATCCTCCGCTGTTCAGGTGCATGGCGGTATGGGTTTTATTGAAGAAACTGGTGTGGCGCAACATTATCGCGATGCTCGTATCCTTCCGATTTATGAAGGCACAACAGCGATTCAAGCTAATGATCTGGTGTTCCGCAAAACGATTCGTGATGGCGGCGCGGCGATCACAAGCCTGCTTGATGACATTCACAACGACATGATGGCCATTAGGGGGGCTGATGCGGATCATCCCTCTGGTACGACACAAGCGTTAGCTAGCCGGATGATGGCCGCAGTCGAAACCACGCGCAAAGTGGTCGATCACTTATTGGCTTCGGCCAATTCGCCTCGCCGTGGTGCGGCTAATGGGCATCATTATCTGATGCTTCTTGGGGTTTTGACTGGCGGATGGCAGATGGTGCGCGGTGCCGCAATTTCAGACGATATGATCAAAAATGAAGGCGTGGATAAACCGTTTCTTGAAACCCGAAAGGCGATGGCCAGATTGTTTATCACCCAGCGCTTGCCTCAGATTGATGCCTTGGCGGAGACGATCATCACAGGGGATGAGGCCGTTTTGGAAATCGCGTCTGATTGGCTGGCTGATCACTAACATGACCGCCCCACAGCAGAATAATAGCCTTGCGCTCATGATCATGGCTTTGTCCATGTTTCTGCTTAGTGTTGGTGATGCGGTGGTGCGGTTTCTTGGCCAAACTGTGCCAGTAGGGCAATTGATAGCGGTTCGCGGTATCATTCTGATTGCTATTTTGATGGTGATGATGCGGATGATGCGTGATCCGATGCGATTTCCTTTGTTGGCAAATCGCTGGGCTATTCTTCGCGGTTTAGCAGAAACGCTCTCAACCTATTGCTTTTTTATCAGCATCCAGATGATCCCAATAGCTGTATCAACAACGGTGGTGTTTATCTTTCCGGTGCTTTTGACATTGGTGTCTATCCCACTTTTTGGCGAAAAGGTTGGGGTCATAAGGCTTGGCGCCGTGGTGGTAGGGTTTCTTGGTGTGGTGGTGGTCGCTGCCCCATCAGGGGATGGTTTTAATATGGCCATGATCTATCCGATTGTGACAGCCATCTCGCTGGTGGTAAGGGATTTGGCTACCCGAAAAATCACCTCTGATGTGTCGTCGGTCTCGGTGATACTTACCACCGCCATGGTAACTACTCTTGGCGGCTTGGCGAGCCTACCTTGGGGCTGGACGGCGATCGAAACCGAACTCTATGGGGTGTTTGTCGTTGCCGCCGGATTGGTGGCGTGTTCATTTATTACCTATGTGATGGCTATCCGCCTTGGCGAGTTGTCAGTGATTGCCCCCACGCAGTATATGGTCATTCTTTGGGCGACCATTTGGGGCGCGCTCATTTGGCATGAGATACCGGGCAAGCAAGCGATTATTGGCGGCGGTCTGATTATTCTGGCAGGATTGATTATTCTCTGGCGAGAACATATCCAATCTGTGAAACGCCCGGCTAGCGCTTTGCCTCTGGAATAAGTCCTTTTGGCGAGAAGCGCAACACCAGCATCATGATTATTCCCATGGTCATAAGCCGTGTATGCGCCGCGCTTTTTAAGAGATGGTCGCGTAAGGCGGAATCTTCACTCATCCCAGAGGTCAAAAGATCCATCAGCCAAAGTCCGATAGGCTCTGCCTCAATCCAGAAAAACCAGATGATAAAGCCGCCAATGATCGCCCCATAATTGTTCCCTGACCCACCAACGATCACCATCACCCAAATCAAAAAGGTGAAACGCAAAGGTTGATAAGATGGTGGCGTGAATTGTCCATCTAGTGTTGTCAGCATCGCACCAGCCAGCCCCAACACCGCAGAGCCAATAATAAAGATTTGCAAATGCCGGCGTTTGACATCTTTGCCCATAGCCTCGGCGGCGACCTCATTATCACGGATGGCGCGCATCATTCTGCCCCAAGGGGATTTCAGCGCTTTTTCTGCCATCAAAAACAGCACCAATAACACCGCAAGAAATAAAGACAGGTAAGCAATTTTTACAATTAAGGATGACGCATTGACCACGGAAAACCCCATCCCGTCAGCGAGAGTGTTGACCCATGCCTCTTTTTGCAGATCAATTTCATAGGGCACAGGACGCGGCAAGCCGTTGACATTCTTAACCCCGCGCGCCAGCCAGTCCTCGTTTTTCAGGATATAGATAATGATCTCAGATATGCCCAAAGTGGCGATGGCCAGATAATCTGAACGAAGCCCTAAGGCAATCCGGCCTATCAGCATGGCCACTAAACCTGCGGCAATTGCCCCCACGATCCATGACAACAGAATAGGCAGTCCTAGCCCACCCAGATATCCGGTTTTGGCAGGATCAACAGCCTCAATCGATACCACAGCGGCATCAGCGATATACCGAAACACAGCATAACCAGAAATCAAAATGATCGCCATGATCACATATCGGCGGCGCGCAAGATGCTTCCAGCCTCGCGTGCGTTTCCAAAAAACGATTGCTATGGCAATAACCGCTAACATGGTAGCAAAGCCAAGCATCAATTTGACGCCGCCTGCTTGCCATGCCTCGGTCACAGGGGGCATGGATATGACGACCCCTGCCAATCCCCCAATAGCAACAAAACCCATGATGCCGAAATTCACTAGCCCAGCATAACCCCATTGCATATTCACCCCTAATGCCATGATGGCAGAGATGACACAAAGATTAAGGATGTTAAAAGCGACATTCCAGCTTTGTAAGATGCCAACCGCAATTAGCAAAATGGTCATCATGAGAAAAGCAAAATAGGTGCGGTGATGGTTGGTCATAGGGTTTTTCCTCCGGCGATACCGGTTGGTTTAATGATCAACACCAGAACCAGAATAACAAATGATAGGGCAATTTTATAATCTGTGGTCAGCAATTGCATCAATCCACTTGGCTCTAACTGTTCAGGCAACAGATAGCCAAGCACGCGTTTATAAGCAAAGGTGATAAACAATTCAGCAAAGGCAATAACAAAACCGCCAAGGATAGCCCCAACAGGGCTACCAATCCCGCCCACAATCGCTGAGGCAAAAATAGGAAGCAATAGCGACAAATAGGTATAAGGCTTATAGCTTTTATCCAGCCCATAAAGCGTGCCGGCAAGGGTGATTAAAACTGCGGTAATAATCCAAGTGACCATGACAACGCGATCAGGATTAATGCCAGAAAGTAAGGCTAAATCTTCGTTATTTGAATAGGCTCGCATGGATTTTCCGGTTCGGGTATAGGTAAGAAACCAGAAAACAAAACTAACCATCAGCAAGGCTAACACCACGGTGATCCCTTGGGTGGATTTAATGGCCAAACCCTCGGATAGTCCTGTCATAGCCTTGAAATCACGCGCCTTGAGAATAAACCGCTCACCATCAAAAAACTGTTGGTCGTTAGGGCCGATAATAAACCGGATCAATCCGCCAAGGAAAAACATCAGACCCATAGAAACAATCAACAAGGTGACTGGTGGGGCTTTAATCTCACGGTAATAGCGAAACACAAGACGATCTGAGGTGAGGGTCAGCCCAATCGTGGCAATGATGCTGACAGGCAAGGCAAAAAGAGCCGTTGGCAGAGGGCCAAACGAAAAGCCTTGCGCCTGCATCCACCAAGTCATCAAAATTGTCACCATAGCGCCAAAAGACATCATCTCGCCATGGGCAAAATTAGAAAACCGCAACACCGAATAGATCATGGTAACGCCAAGTGCACCCAGACCAAGTTGGCTGCCATAGGTCAACCCCGGCACAAGAATAAAATTGGCTATCAGGACAAAGGCATTGATCACATCGGTCATTATTTTGCTAACCTCCTAAAAACGCCTGTCGCACTTCGGGGTCAGCCAAAAGCGCTTTTCCCGTATCGGTGAAACGGTTTTCACCTTGAACCAGAACATAGCCTTTATCAGCGATCTCAAGCGCTTGCCGCGCGTTTTGTTCAACCATCAAAATAGCAATCCCTGTTCGGGCAATTTCAATAATGCGGTCAAACAATTCATCCATCACAATGGGTGAAACCCCGGCGGTGGGTTCATCCAACATCAGCAATTTCGGCTGGGTCATCAGCGCACGACCAACAGCGACCTGCTGGCGTTGACCACCTGATAACTCGCCTGCCAACTGGCGGCGCTTTTCTTTGAGAATGGGGAACAGGGTAAAGACCTGTTCCATGGTATCGGAAAAATCATCACGGCGAATAAATGCCCCCATTTCTAGGTTTTCTTCAACGGACATTTCTGTGAAAATATTTGCTGTCTGGGGAACAAAGCCCATGCCCAGTTGAACGCGCTCTTGTGGCTTGAGATGCATAATATTCTGGCCATCCATCAGCACTTCGCCAGAGGACAGAGTCAACATTCCAAAAAGCGCCTTCATGGCGGTGGATTTGCCCGCCCCATTCGGCCCGACAATGACCGCGATCTCACCTTTATCAACGCCAATCGTACAGCCGTTGAGGATATTCGCACCGCCGTAGCCACCAACCATATCTCTCCCGATCAGAAAACTCATGCTGGCCTCGTTTTCTTTGCTTTTGGGGTGGATTTGCGGTCTTTGTTTTTCAGGCCAGTGCCAAGATAGGCCTCAATGACTTGTGGATTGGATTTGACCTCATCAACCGTGCCGGTGGCCAGAACATCCCCTTCAGCCATAACAATAACAGGGTCGCATAATCGGCCAATAAAATCCATATCATGTTCAATCATGCAAAAAGTGTAACCGCGTTCACGATTAAGTCGTAAAATGGCATCGCCAATAGTTTTAAGTAAGGTGCGATTAACGCCTGCCCCGACCTCATCCAGAAACACAATGCGCGCATCCACCATCATGGTGCGCCCTAATTCCAGCAATTTTTTCTGACCCCCTGACAGGTTGCCAGCGTATTCGTTACGCACAGCAGAGAGCTGAAGGAAATCAATCACCTCATCCGCTTTGCGTGCGATCTCTGCTTCTTCTTCGCGAATCTTCGCGCCGCGAAACCAGACATTGAACAAAGTCTCTCCTGATTGATGGGCAGGAACCATCATCAGGTTTTCTCGCACCGTTAATGAGCTAAACTCATGAGCAATCTGAAAGGTGCGTAAAACGCCGAGATGAAAAAGATCATGCGGCGGCAGGCCGGTAATATCTTGATCCCCCAGCATCACGGTGCCGGAATTGGGTTTATAGACGCCTGCAATGACATTAAAAAGCGTGGTCTTGCCAGCCCCATTCGGCCCAATCAGACCTGTTATAGAGCCTTCAGCAATGGTTAAAGAGGCGCCGTTAACAGCCCTTACACCACCGAAAGTTTTGACAATATTTTTAACGCTAATCATAAGAAAAAGAAAATATAAGCCGCCTCAGCGGACAACTGGCCAAAACGACAAGCTGTCCGCCGAGGGCTAGAGATTAACGGAACTTTACCGTAACATTTTTACCGTTCTGCACTTCGATTTCGCGATAGTTACCAGCAGATTCGCCGCCGTTAACTAGCTCAACCGCAGAAGCACCAACATAATCAACATCTTTACCAGATGCGATCAGGTCAAGGGCTTTGCCCAACTCACCTGGGTAGATTTTCTCACCAGGGGCGTTAGCGATAGATTCAATGTGGGATTTGAAATCTTGGCTGTTTGTTGAGCCAGCTTTCTGCATCGCCATCATGATCAATGCCGCAGCATCGTAAGATTCTGGGGCAAATGGGCCTGCTTTGAAGCCAGCCGCGCTTGCCATGCTTTCAAAGGTCGCCGCACCGGGGCTGTCTGTGCCCGGAACATCACCAATGGAGCCGTTTAGCGCAGGGCCAATCGCCTCAGGCAGGCTGTCACCAATCATGCCATCAGGCAGGACGAATGTGTCAAACGCACCCGCGTCAAGCGATGCCTGAATGATGCCTTTACCGCCCTGATCCAAATAACCAGCCACGATCAATACATCACCGCCAGCCTGCGCAAGCGCACCAACTTCCGCGCCATAGTCACCTTTGCCATCTTCGTGCGATGCAGAAATGGTCACTTTACCGCCAACAGCTTCAAAATTGCTCTGGATGCTGTCTGCCAAACCCTTGCCATAGTCATTGTTGGTATAGCTGATGGCAGCTGATTTAACGCCTTTTTCCTTTAGAATTTCAGCAAGCACCGCGACAAGCCCTCGGACGCAGCCATGTTTTTCGGCTTCGCAGATGCGCTGCGCAAGGAGATCGAGTCGCCGATCGAGTCGTTCAATGCGGGGCGCCTACAGGCCGACATCAAGGTGACCGAGAGCGCC
>JALRFL010000122.1 GCA_023259875.1 Alphaproteobacteria bacterium | reverse complement strand
TATGTCATGACACATGATTCTATCGGGCTTGGCGAAGATGGACCAACGCACCAACCTGTTGAACATTTAGCAATGTTAAGAGCTACGCCTAATCTTTATGTGTTCCGTCCGGCTGACGCGGTGGAGGTTACTGAGGCATGGGAAGCGGCGTTGAGCATTACCGATGCCCCATCAGTGCTGTCCTTGTCGCGGCAAGCTACCCCGACGTTGCGACGCGAGAGTTCTACCCTTAATCAAACGCTTAAAGGCGGATATGTGCTTGTTGAACCTACGGCAAAGCGCGATATCACCATTATTGCGACAGGAACAGAAGTGGCTTTGGCGGTTGAAGCCGCTGAAAGGCTAAAAACAGATCACGGCCTTCACGCGGCGGTGGTGTCGATGCCATGCCAAGAGCTGTTTGAACAACAAGACCCGACCTATCGGGAAATTGTGTTGGGATTTGGCCCTAAAATGGCGGTTGAGGCGGCCTCTGGATTTGGCTGGGAACGCTATACCTCAGGTTCAGATGCCTTTATCGGCATGAATAGTTTTGGCGAATCCGCGCCAGCAAGTGATCTTTATCAGCATTTTGGTATCACGGTTGAAGCTGTGGTTGCCAAGGCAATAGATGTGAGCAATTAAACCATAAGATTTTAACTAAGAGGATGAAAGATGGCGCTTCGTTTGGCGATCAATGGGTTTGGCCGAATTGGCCGTAATGTGATGCGGGCAGTGATTGAACAAAACCGCACCGATGTTGAGGTTGTGGCAATCAACATATCCGGCAGTCTTGAAACAAACGCGCATCTTTTGCGATATGACAGTGTGCATGGTCGCCTCAACAGCCCTGTTTCGGTTGACGGTGATACCATGGATGTCGGCTTTGGCCCTATGCGTATCACTTCTAGCCGAAATATCGAAGATTTGGATTGGGCGGCGGTAGGGGCAGATATCGTGCTGGAATGCACCGGTGCCTTTAATAGCCGTGACGCCGCCATAAAGCATACTGCCGTCGGGGCAAAGAAGGTGCTGATCTCAGCCCCAGCGAAAGCGGCAGATATGACGGTGGTCTACGGGGTGAACGAAACCGAGTTGACCAAGGATCATATTGTTGTTTCAAACGCATCTTGCACAACAAATTGCCTTGCGCCGGTGGCCGCTGTTTTGCATCAGAATATTGGAATTGAGCAAGGGTTCATGACCACCATTCACAGCTATACCGGCGATCAGCGCATCCTTGATAACAACCACAAAGACCCTTATCGCGGGCGCGCGGCGGCGCTAAGTATGGTGCCAACAACCACCGGGGCGGCAAAGGCGGTTGGGCTAGTCCTGCCTGAACTTAATGGTCGCCTTGATGGGGTTGCTATGCGTGTGCCTACCCCAAATGTATCAGCGGTTGACTTTAAGTTTATGGCATCACGCGATACCAGCGTGGATGAAATTAACGCCGCGTTCAAAACCGCATCAGCAGGGAAACTTAATGGTGTGCTTGGGGTGACGGATGAACCGCTGGTATCTGTGGACCTCAATCATGATCCGCATTCCGCTGTGGTGCCACTGGATCAGACTAAAGTCATGGGACAGCGGTTTTGCCGGGTTCTGGCATGGTATGATAATGAATGGGGTTTCTCTGTGCGAATGCTTGATACGGCGGCGGTGATGGGCAAAAGCCT
>JALRFL010000070.1 GCA_023259875.1 Alphaproteobacteria bacterium | reverse complement strand
ATTCATGCGCGTGGCCCAGTCAGCATAAACCAGCTCACCTCTAACAATATACTTAAAGCAGGTGAGCTGGTTTATGCTGACTGGGCCACGCGCATGAATGCGCCCTGTGGCAATGCCAAGCTCTGCGCCCATCCCAAACTCACCGCCATCCGCAAATTGGGTTGAGGCGTTGATCATGACGATGGACGAATCAATCTCATGGATGAATTGATCTGATGTTTTCGTGTTTTCGGTAATGATGCTCTCGGTATGATCGCTTCCATGAGCGCGGATATGTTGGATGGCGGCATCAACGCCATCCACCACCTTAACGGCGATAATGGCATCCAAAAACTCATGCCCATAATCTCTGTCTTCGGCGGATTTAATCCATGGGCAAGCGGATTTTGCCTCGGCATCTCCGCGTATCTCACACCCAGCGTTGCGCAAGGCAGTGGCAATTTCTGGCCACAAACTATGCACCAAGGCTTTATCAATCAACAGCGTTTCTGCCGCCCCACAAATGCCAGGGCGCCGCATTTTTGCGTTAACAACAATCGGAATCGCCTTTTGGGGATCAGCGTCTTTATCCACATAAACATGACAAATGCCTTCCATATGGGCAAAGACCGGGACTTTGGCTTCGTTTTGAACCCGTTCGACCAGCGATCGTCCCCCACGCGGCACAATCACATCAATACCGCCTTGGGCGCGAAGCATGGCCCCGACCATGGCGCGGTCAACCTTATCAATGACTTGCACGGTATGAGGGGGCAAATCAGCGGCTTTTAACCCATCTTGGATGAGCTGGCCTAGCATGGTGGCGCTATGAAAACTATCGCTTCCTCCACGCAAAATGACACTGTTTGCGGATTTGATGGCTAAGCCTGCGGCATCAACCGTGACATTGGGGCGCGATTCAAAAATGACGCCAAGAACACCAAGCGGTGTGCTGACACGGCTGATATCCAATCCGTTTGGGCGGCGCCAGCGTGCCATTTCTACCCCGACAGGATCATCTAATTCGGCAATGACGCGCAATCCGTTTGTGATATCTGTGATGCGATCAGGGGTGAGGGTGAGGCGATCAATAAACGCGGTGGTTAATCCCGCCTTAGTGCCAGCGGAGATATCTTTTTGATTGGCGGTCAACAAAGCATCGCTGTTGGTTTCAATCGCATGCGCGGCATGCAGAAGCGCGGCGTTGCGCTGACCATGTGACGATTGATACATCTGCCGACAGGCCAGGCGTGCTTGATCTGTCAGGGTTTTCATGGCCAAATCTGCCGCTTGATCAGTTAATCCTGCCTCCATGCTATATGTCCTTTCTGCTAGGCTTACCGGGTTGTCGGGCGGCCATATCCAGCACCAAATCATCCGCGTGTATCACCTCATCATGGTCACGATAGCCCAGAATGGTTTCAATTTCACCGCTATTATGCCCTGCGATTCGCTGAATATCTACGGCGCTATATCGGGTCAGCCCACGGGCTATGGTCACCCCTTTTATGGTGGTAATGGCAACCAAATCGCCTTTATCATAATGACCGTCAACACGGGTGATACCTGCGGCCAGCAGGCTTTTGCCGCGCATTAACGCAGATTTAGCCCCCTCATCGACAACAATGATGCCTTTGGGGGTTAATCCGCCATCAATCCATGTTTTGCGCGCTTGTAGAGGTTGGTGGCTGGCCTTAAACCATGTGCATTCACCGCCGTCTAACAGCCCTTGGACAGGATGCGCCGCACCGCCATTACAGATCACCATATGACAACCTGCGCTTGTGGCTATGCGCGCGGCTTCTAATTTTGTCACCATTCCGCCTGAAGAATATTCATGTTTGGCAGGGCCAGCCATTGCTAAAATATCCGGGGTGATTGTGGTCACCTCTTTTACCAAAGTGGCGTTGGGGTCAGATTTGGGATCACCAGTATAAAGCCCATTAATATCTGATAGCAGGATCAGCACATCTGCGCTGATCATCTGGGCTACACGAGCGGCGAGGCGATCATTATCGCCGTAACGAATTTCAGCTGTGGCGACGGTATCATTTTCGTTCACCACGGGAATGATCTGACGGTCAAGAAGCGTCATCAGCGTCGCCCGTGCGTTAAGATGCCGTCGCCGGGTTTCGGTATCATCAGGTGATAACAATATTTGCGCTGTGTTGAGATGATGCCGCGCCATGGCCTGTTGCCATTCGGTGCTAAGGCGAATTTGGCCAATCGCGGCGGCGGCT
>JALRFL010000051.1 GCA_023259875.1 Alphaproteobacteria bacterium | reverse complement strand
CTGGATTTCCGCGCGGACCCATTTGTCCGGCGTTAAGCGGCTGATCAAATGGGAGGGCGTCCCCATGCCCCGGGGCAAGAACGATAGGGGCATTTAAGGCTTCGGCCAAGGCAATGGCGGCGGCGTGACCGCGGCTATTTTTTATACCGCCGCCAGTGATAATCACAGGACGCTTGGCGCCAACCAAAAGCGAGGAAGCTTTGCTAATCGCATCCGGGGCCGGGGCAGGGTTTTGCATCACCCGATATTCATTCGGGGTCTGCATCACGGGCATTGCGATTTGTTCTGCTAGAACATCGCGCGGCAGATTAAGTTGCACAGGCCCACGGCGAGGGGACATGGCCACCCGAAACGCCTCTCTGAACATTTCAGGAATACGGTTTGCTTTGGTAACAGTCCAAGTCTTTTTCGTCACCGGTGTGAATAACGCCTGTTGGTCAACTTCTTGAAACGCATCACGGTAGAGATGCTCGGTGGATAACATTCCAGCAATAGATAGCACAGGCGAATAGGCCGCCGCCGCTTGCGCTAGTCCCGTGACCAGATTGGTTGAACCGGGCCCATTTTGACCAGCAAGAATAACCCCTGTTCGGCCTGATGCTCGTGCATAGCCATCGGCCATATGGGTTCCGGTGCGTTCATCATGGACACCAATAAAACGAATATCCTTGGCATCATAAAGGGCGTCAAACATTTCCATAGTCGCTGAGCCGATCAACCCAAAGACATGATCAACGCCTTCGGCTTTGAGAGATTCTACGGCGGCCTGACCGCCTGAGATTTGCTTTGACGCTGAGGTTGTCATGATGAAATTCCTTTTCAGTTTCTTTTCATAATTGATAGGTTTTCAGATACCGGATGATAGCATCGTTGAATAAGGATGGTGCCTCAATTAATCCCAAATGTTGCAAGTGGGGGATAATGACGGTTTCTGATGGGGCGATTTCGGTTGCGATGGCAGCACTCATTGCAACGGTGCTACCGCTATCATGCTCACAGGTCATAACCAAACTTGGGCAGGTGATAGGCGGTTGTGGCTTGATCAATTCCTTAACGCCTGCCGCCAGAACAAAGCGGCAATCCGCGTACCAGTTGGGATCATTTTGCTGTAATTGCTTTGCGGTGTTTCGCATGACTGCAGGATGCTTTGACCGGAACGATGCGGTGAACCACCGGTCTAGGGTTGCGTCCATAGTTGCCGCCACCCCTTCATCACGGGTTTTTATGGCGCGATCCTCAACGGCTTTCTGACCGGCTTCGCCGCGATCATGGGGGGAGTTCATAATCACCAACCCCTTGACCCGATCTGGATAATCAATGGCAAAACGGCGATTGATCATGCCCCCTAACGAGAAGCCGATCAGCACCGCCTGATCTATGTGAAATCTATCCATGACCCCAAGAGTCTGCCGCGCAAAGAGATCAAGGCTAGGCCGTTCATCCTCAACAAAAGGGGTTTCGCCATGCCCTGCCAGATCAAATGTAATGACGCGGTGACTTTGGGCCAAGGCAGGCACCATCCCATCAAAACAGTGATGATCAAGACCAAGCCCGTGAATAAGGATAAGCGGCAGATGATGCGTTTCTGCCGCTTGGCCTTGATCCCAGCAAGCGGTATGTTGAAAAAGTTCAGCGCTTCGCATAAATGGCTTCACCTTTATGCAAAGGCTGGCATAACCTTTTGACAAAACAGTTCCATAGATTTGACCTGTTCTTTAATTGGCATCCCCATACTTGCATAATAGATAAAGGAATCAACGCCTAACGCCTCATAGCGTTTTAGTTTTTCAATCACTTCATCGGGTGAGCCAAATAACAGATTCTCTTCTAACATCTCGGCGTTATATTCATCTCTATTGGCAAGCTCGCTAAGGGGGATTTGTTTTGGAAAGCCATTTTCAACACCCCCCATGTTTCGGAACAGGTTTTCAAACTGGCCAAGCACACATTGAATAGATGATATTGCCGCCTGACGGCTTTCGGCGGTTTCATAAACGGCGGCGTGGCGCATCAAAGCAAATTGTGGACGTTTGGATTGCGGAAACTTTTGCATAGCCTCATCCAAACGCTGCTTATAGAGTTCAGCCTCGGCAAAATCACGGGTCAGAGGCCAGCACATCACATTGCAATTATTCTCAATCGCATAGTCATAAGTGATGGGTGATCGCGCCGCGACCCAAAGCGGCGGGTGCGGTTCCTGAACGGGTTTTGGCACGGATGTGGATAGCGGAAATTGCCAATACTCACCTTGGTGTTCATAATCCCCTTTCCACAAGCCTAGCAAAGCCGGCAGCATTTCGTGCATATATTTCCATGCATCCGATTGCTTTAACCCCGGCATCATCCGATCAAACTCACGCTGATATGCCCCTGATCCGATCCCAAACTCAAGCCGTCCATCGGTAAGCAGATCGGTCATCGCCGCCTCGCCTGCCAGTTTAATCGGATGCCAGTAAGAGGCGTTTACCACCGCACAGCCCAGCCGAATATTTTTGGTGTTTTCACCCCACCAGACCAGCAAAGAAAACGGGTTAGGCGCAATCGTCATTTCTAAGGCGTGGTGTTCCGCCGCCCATGCGATTTCAAATCCGGCTTCATCCGCCATCTTGACCATGTTGAGGGTGTGATCACGGACATCTTTCATAGGGATGCTATCATCCATACGCTCAAGATTTACTGCTAGTTGAAATTTCATCTCATTTCCTCTCTTGTGACCTTTCGATCTGATAATGTTATCGGGCGACAAACTGGCTCCCTAGGGGTTCAGATGATGTGTTGATCCACACCGTTTTGGGTCTGGTGTAATCATAAACCGCTTGAAATCCACTTTCTCTGCCATAGCCCGAATGTTTCATTCCGCCAAACTCAGCAATAGGTGAGATCGCACGATAGGTGTTCACCCAAACAATGCCAGCTTTAATGGCATGAGACATCCGCATCGCCCTTGCCCCATCACGGGTAAATATGCCGGCGGCCAGACCATGTTTAGTGTCATTGGCTAAGGCTAGCACCTCGGCTTCGGTCTTAAAACGGATAGCTGCGACCACAGGGCCAAAAAGCTCGGTATCAACAACGCGCAAATCTTGGCTTGGGCAATCCAATATAGTGGGTTCAAAAAACTGCCCCATCATCCCTTTAGGTGATTTTCCGCCCGTGATTAGGGTTGCGCCTTGTTCAATCGCAAAGTTCACTTCGCGTTGGCAATGTTCAACCTGTGCGGTAGTGCATAATGGCCCCACCTCGGTTTCATCGGCTAGGGGGTCACCGATTTGTACCTGCTCGGCTATGGTTTTCATCCGCGCCAAAAACGCATCAGCAATGCTATCATGCAAATAGAGGCGTGATCCCGCAACGCAACTCTGTCCACTTGCGGCAAAAATCCCTGATACCGCGCCATTAATGGCGCTATCCAAATCCGCATCCTCAAAACAGATAAAAGGGGATTTGCCGCCCAGCTCAAGTGAGACCTCGGCAAAGTTTTCTGCCGAATTATGGATAATATGCTTGGCGGATACGGGGCCGCCAGTAAAGCTGATGCGCGCCACCTTGGGGTGGGTTGTCAGATACTTGCCGCACGGATCACCAAATCCCGTCACAATATTGACCACACCATCAGGAATACCAGCCTCAGCAATAAGTTTACCAAAGGCCAGCATAGCGACCGAGGCGTGTTCAGAGGCTTTCAACACAATCGTATTGCCAGCCGCCAGAGCAGGGCCAATTTTCACCGCGGCAAGGAACAATTGGGAATTCCAAGGCACCACCGCAGCGATCACGCCTAGGGGTTCTCGTTTGGTGAAAACAAACATATCGGGCTTATCGATGGGCAGGGTTTCGCCATGAATTTTATCTGCCGCGCCAGCGTAGAAATGGAAAAACTCAGCAATATATTTTGCCTGCCAGCGCGTTTCTTTGAACAATTTGCCCGTATCAATAGCCTCAATTCGGCCTAGCTCTTCGGATTTTTCTGCCAGCAAATCACCAAGACGGCGCAGGCAACGGCCGCGTTCTGTCGGGGTCATGCGTGACCATGGGCCATTGGTAAAGGCCTCATCCGCCGCGTCAACAGCGCGATTCACATCCTCGGCGGTTGCGGCAGGAATCCTTGCCCATACCTCACCTGTTGCAGGGTTAATGCTATCAAAGCATCCGCCATCCGAGGCCGCTACCCATTCCCCATCAATAAGCATGGCCTGTTCAGAAACTTGCGTTGTCATAGATTTCCCCCTTTTTAATTATTTTCCAGAAATTTTATTATTAGACAATAGAATAATAATGATCATAATTATCGAAAATATCGAATTATCTAAAGGTCATGTTATGAATCTTGTCGCTCTTAAAACTTTGCTTGCCATTGTTGAAACTGGCAGTCTGATCAAAGCGGCGGAACAGCTTAATGTGACCCAGTCCACTGTAACCGCCAGATTGCAGAGCCTTGAGAGTCATCTCGGGCAAAAATTGGTGCAGAGAAACAAAACCGGTGCCAGTCTGACGGCTTCGGGCATTAAGCTCAAACGCTATGCCGAGGTGATTCTAGAGTTATGGCGACAAGCCCAAGCAGAAGCCGGATTGCCACCGGGAATGGTTGGGATTTATCACATGGGATGCCTGCCTGACCTATGGCCGCAATATGGGCAGATGATGGTTGATCTGGTTCGCCTTCACACCAAAAAAACGGCGTTAAACTCATGGCCAGGTCTGCATCATGATATGCAAGGCTGGCTTGAAAGCGGTGTGGTTGATATCGCGATTAGCACCTCACCCTTTTCCCTTAGTCAGGGGTTCGCCACTGATTATCTTGAAGAAGACTTGGTTTTGGTGGGGGATAAGCCAGATCGCCCTGTGCGGTTTGATCAGGGGTATATTTATGTGGATCATGGTGTGGATTTTGCGCGTGACCATATTTCTGAGTTTTCTAATGCAGATGTCGCCCGGATGAGTTTTGGCTCTGGGCTATGGGCAAAGGATTATCTGTTAGCCAATGGGGGGAGTTGTTATCTCCCTACCGCGCTCATCGCCAAAGAATGCGACACCAAACAGCTTTATCGGATTAATGACGCGCCGCGATTTACCCGGCGAATTTATCTGGCATGGCACCACAATGAACCATCATCGGAACCCTTGACCGTGCTCGCGCGGCAATTCTTGGCAGAAATGAAAGCCCAGTGAGAGGCACAGCCAATGATGGGCATATATGGGGGTTTTGCGATCCATGCGGCTTGCCAAGATCAACCTTGCCATCACCTCAATACGACCAATCCCCCATTTCCTTCTTTATAAAAATGCCCTAGATATATCCCCATGAGGCAAGTGAATTGAATGATGAGATGCCAATGATTGATGTCTTTTATGACGGCAAATGTGGACTTTGCAACAAAGAGATCAGCTATTATCGCCGTATCGCGAAGGATGGGGTGTTCAACTGGCTGGATATCGCAACGGATCCTACCCCCCTAAAAGCGCATAACCTTTCCCAGAGTGAGGCGTTGCGGCGGCTTCATGTTCGTGATGCCAAAGGCCAGTGGCATATTGGCGCCGATGCCTTCATCATCATATGGCGGCAACTGTCTTATTGGAAGATGCTAGCGGGTGTTGTGGCTTTGCCCGGGATTAGGCAAATGGCTAAATGGGGTTATAACAGGCTGGCAAATTACCGGTTCTCGCGCCTGTCGCATTGTCAGATTGCGCTTCAACACGATACCGCAAAACCAGACCCCAATCAGCAGGCGTAAAGCGGCTAAGTGGTCTGATCAGAAAGCCAAAACGGCTGGTGATAGCCCCTTAAATGATGGCGCTATGGGTTTTGCTTGTTTCTGATCAGACAGGATGATGTTAGGGGGCGGTTTATTTATCTTTTTTTGCGGCTTGCTTGGCGTCCCACTGTGCCTTTTTCTCGGCGTATTGTTCTTCGGTCAGGTTGTGCCAACCGACGCATTTTCCTGTTGGGCTGCGGCCACAGCCGCATGAATTATCTGTGCTCATCATCTGCTCCATTAGTGTTTTGAGGATCACCACATTTAGGTAGGGTGCGGGCCATCAGATTCAATAGGTGGTTGATAAAGATATCGCCTAACTAAGGGGTCAGAAATGGGTGGCTGATTTTGATGATGTTTTCCCGTATCATAGGGCAGTCAGCATAATTTTTGACCATGGTATCTTATGAATAAACCAACATTGCTAATGATCTCTATGGGTGAACTTGCCACGCATCTGTTAGAAGCGCTGGCCAGAACCGATATGTTTTCCACCATTATTGTCGCCAGCAGAGATATCCATAAGGCACAGAAAAGGGTTAATAATGCCCTCTTAGGCGCAGGAATTGAGGGGCATTTCCCCCATATTCTGGCTGAAGCGTTAGATGTGCATGACAAAAATTTTGCCGCTACCCTCAAGGCCATTAATCCCGATTATATTTTCTCGGCGCCCTCATTGTTGCCGTGGTGGCGGTTAACGCCAAGCGATATTGCCATGCCGTTTGCCGGTTATACCGCGCTTCATTTATCCTTAATGCAAAAGTTTCGGCATCAGATCGCTCAGGCGGATGTAGGCGCGTTCTGGATCGGCGCGTCTTTCCCGGATGTGATTAACGCCATGCTAAACCGATCAGGCTATGGTCCAGATTGCGGCATAGGAAATGTGCAAGAACCTATTGCTAAGATACAAATGGGGGTGAGCCGCGCGTTAGGGGTTCGCCCTGTTGAGGTCAAAGTCAAATTGGTGGCGCAACACGCGTTTGAATATTTTGTTTTGAACGACCAACCTGCCCAGTTGTTACCGCCTTATTTGCTGAAAGCCACCGTGGGGGAAGGGGATAAAGATGTAACCGAAGTGGCGGAACGCGTCCTGCGTGAGCCGTTTCCCTTTCCTTATGATCTGCATTTTAATCGGGTGACGGCGTCGTCGGCTCTGATGGCTTTGCGTGCGCTTACTGGCGAAACAGAACAAGAACTCCATCTGCCCGGTATTGGGGCTTATGTGGGCGGCTATCCGGCGCGCGCAAGTCAAGCCGGGGTTAGCATTGCGCTTCCCCATGAATGGTCTTTGCCGCAAGCCATCGCGGTAAATGAGGCCTCGCTCACATGGGACGGGATCGCCAGCATAGCCGAGGATGGCACGATTATGTTCACAGAAGAAACCCAAAAAGCGTTGTTTCAGCTGTTAGGAAAATCTATTGAGAGCCTATCACCAGAAAGCGCAGATAACCAAGCCGCGGATCTGTTGGAGGCCTTGGCGTGAGTCATGATAAGCTCGTTACTCGTAAAGGACATTGGTAGGCTAAAGACCGAAAGCCATCTTTATTCTGAAGGTTATCTTATCCCTCATTCAGCCTTTTGAGAAATCGGACAAGGGCATCCCATGCTTTGGCATCTGCTGCTTGATCATAATCTCTTTGTCTTTGATTGTCGCTCATGTTCATGTCTCGCTCATCATAGCGATGACGACTTCTCATCTCATTAACGTCATACGAAGAACGATCGAGACTGCGCCAGCGAAAGGAGGATGAGGAGACTTGATGTTGACTACGTC
>JALRFL010000052.1 GCA_023259875.1 Alphaproteobacteria bacterium | reverse complement strand
GGGGAGGGGGCGGACCATCAATCTCATCGATCGCGTCGAGCCAATCTCCATCGCTTTCGCGTCCCATCAGGTTGAAACGCGATGAACCCTCGTTACGCGTAGCACCGCGGCCGTGGATCGACTCATGTGGCATGGAAAGTGCCACCTTATCAAAGTGTTTTCTATTTTCAAATTTTTTCAATATTTTGCAGGCTTATCGCCTAAGCCTTTTGTCGACTTACAGCCTAAACAGCAATCAAAAAAAACATGGCGAAGTTCTGATCGCTTTCGCCTATATTGATTAGCCTATATGGCTGAGCCTATATGACTGGGTCTATATGACTGGGCTAGAGCCTTGTCGCACGCATAAAGCCGCATGAGCGAGGATGAAATGTATAACCCTGAACAATTTTTGGAAAAGAACATGCATGAAATCAAGAGGATCGTAGAAGAATATCCTCTTGCCACTTGTGTGGTAAATAATGGGAGCGATTTTGAAATCAATCACATTCCTATGATTTGGCAAGATGAGGATTTAATTGGGCATATCGCCCTGTCAAATCAAATGCACAAAATGTGTGATGATGGGTGCAACGCGGCCTTTGTGTTCAGGGCGGAAGATACCTACATATCCCCCAACTGGTATCCTAGCAAAAAAGACACGCATAAACAGGTGCCAACTTGGAATTACCAAGTGGTGCATATGCATGGGCAATTATATTTCCATCATGATGATAAAGAAAAATTAGCTGTCGTTGGTCTGCTGACAAAACATCATGAGCATAAGGAAAATGGCGATAAAGCATGGAAAATGCGCGATGCCCCAAAAGATTATATGAAAATGATGCTCGACAATATTGTGGCCATGAGGTTTCAGATAAAAAAAATTGAGGCAAAGTCAAAATTAAGCCAGAACAAGGAAATCGTAGATTACCAAGCGGTGATAGAAATCATGCGCCAGAAACAACTCCATGGTATCGCGAGCCGTATGCAGAAACGCAACGAGCCATAGGATTTTCCGAAAAGCTTCATATTTTCCTGTTAGAAATCACCATTCTGGGCAATCGCCTTATTGCCATGCTGAGGCGAAGGGGGCATGATAGATGCCATGGAAACGGATAAACGCATGATCGGAAGGTGTCATTGTGGGGCGGTGGAAATCGCTATCCCTGCAGATACCGATTTTTCCGTGGCGCGGCGGTGTGATTGTTCTTATTGCCGTCGGCGATGGGCGCCAACCGCAGGCGTAGATGCCGATAAAATTGAGGTGATCAAGGGCGCAGAAATGCTCACACGCTATCAATTTCACACCAAGGTGGCTGAACATTTTTTCTGCCAGAATTGCGGAATTTACACCCATCACCGACGCCGCAGTAATGCCTCAGAGTTTGGCGTGAACATCACCTGTTTTGATCACATCAATATGCAGGATTATAACAACGTTGCCATCCTTGATGGCGTCAATCATCCGAAAGATCGGAAGTAGGAAACATGAGCAAAAGTTTGAATATCGCGATCGCTGGTCTTGGTACGGTTGGGGCAGAAGTCGCTCGGCAACTGACCCTTAATCGGGAACATTTCACGCGCAAGGCAGGGCGGCCTGTAAATTTGGTGGCGGTGTCTGCGCGTGATGCCAATAAGGATCGTGGGTTTTCTATGGATGGCATTGAGTTTTGCCAAAACCCCCTTGATTTGGCGGCAAGGCAAGATGTGGATATGGTCATTGAGCTTATTGGTGGGTCTGAAGGCGCGGCTTATGATCTGGTGACGGCGGCTTTGAAACAAGGCCGCCATGTGGTGACAGCAAATAAGGCCTTATTGGCGCATCACGGCTTAGCCTTAGCCGCATCAGCAGAACAATCTGGTCTTGCCCTAGCAGGGGAAGCCTCTGTCGCTGGCGGTATTCCGGTTATTAAAATGCTGAAAGAAAGTCTGGCAGGCAATCAAATCACGCGCATCACGGGTATTCTCAACGGCACTTGCAATTATATTCTCTCGGTGATGCAACATGAAAGCCGTGGGTTTGAAGATGTGCTGGCTGAGGCGCAGGCGCATGGCTATGCCGAAGCTGATCCTAGTTTTGATATTGACGGGGTAGATGCCGCGCATAAGCTTGCTATTC
>JALRFL010000014.1 GCA_023259875.1 Alphaproteobacteria bacterium | reverse complement strand
CACGCCCTTGATGCGATGCCTAAGACGACGGGCAGCACCGCCCAACTTCATCTTGATGGGCATCTGGCACGCATATTGGCACAGGCAGAAAAAGCCGCAAAACAGGCAGGAGACCAATTTGTTGCCGCTGATACGGTGCTGATTGTGATGGCTGAATCAAAGACCAGCGTTTCTGAGTTAATGAAGGCATCAGGGGTAACCACGCAAGCGTTGAAAGCCGCATCGACCGCAACAAGAGGCGGTAAAACCATTGATAGTGACGCCGCCGAAGATCAGTTTGAGGCATTGAGCCGATATGCAACCGACCTGACAGATATGGCAAGAAAAGGCAAACTTGATCCGGTCATTGGCAGGGATCAGGAAATTCGCCGTACCATTCAGATTCTGTCGCGCCGCACCAAGAATAACCCCGTTTTGATTGGTGAGCCAGGGGTCGGCAAAACGGCCATTGCCGAGGGGCTAGCCCAACGCATCATTAATGGAGAAGTTCCAGGTGTTCTGGCAGGCAAAATCTTAATGGTGCTTGATATGGGGGCGCTGATCGCTGGCGCTAAGTATCGGGGTGAGTTTGAAGAACGGCTGAAAGCGGTCCTCAAAGAGGTTCAGGCACAGGACGGCAATATCATTCTGTTTATTGATGAGATGCATCAGCTGGTTGGTGCTGGCAAAACCGATGGCGCAATGGATGCGTCCAATTTGCTCAAACCGGCTTTGGCACGGGGCGAGCTGCATTGCATTGGTGCTACCACCTTGGATGAATATCGGAAATATGTGGAAAAAGATACGGCACTGGCAAGACGGTTTCAGCCTGTTTATGTCAACGAGCCAACGGTGGAAGACACTATTTTTGTCTTGCGCGGCTTAAAAGAAAAATATGAACACCATCACGCGGTGCGCATTTCTGATGAGGCCTTGGTCGCCGCCGCCAGATTGTCGAGCCGGTATATCAATGATCGGTTTTTGCCTGATAAGGCGATTGATGTGATGGATGAGGCCGCTAGCCTTTTGCGGGTGCAGTCTGATAGTAAGCCGCCGCTTTTGGATCATATTGACCGGCAAATCATGCAGTTGAAAATCGAACAAGCAGCATTGAAAAAAGAATCCTCAGAACGGCATAAAAGCAGGCTTGAAGTGATCGCAAATGATCTAGAAGGACTCGAAGAGCAATCCGCGGATCTGACTGGTGAATGGGAAGGTGTGAAAATGCGGCTGGAAGAGGTGAAATCGCTTCAGCAACAGCTTGAGACTGAACGCAATAACCTGAAATCAGCTCAGCGCGAAGGGCGGCTAGAAGACGCCGCAGAAATCAGTTACAGCATCTTGCCAAGACTGACCTCAGAATTGGATGAAGCCAAAGCGCTCGTCGCCGCGTCAGAAATGTTCAATGATGAGGTGGAAAGCACCCATATTGCCCGCGTGATCAGCAACTGGACTGGAATTCCTGTTGATAAAATGCTTGAAGGCGAAAAGGAAAAGATGCTGGCAATGGAAGATTTGCTTGCCGCAAGAGTCATTGGTCAACCCGAAGCCATTAAGGCGGTTGCCAATGCCACGCGCCGGTCAAGGGCCGGGATTTCTGATCCTAATCAGCCGATTGGCAGTTTCATGATGCTTGGCCCAACAGGGGTAGGTAAAACCGAATTGTCTAAAGCCTTGGCTGAATTTTTGTTTGATGACGAAAGCGCGGTGTTGCGAATTGATATGTCTGAATATATGGAACGCCATGCGGTCTCACGCTTAATTGGTGCTCCTCCGGGCTATGTTGGCTATGAAGAAGGCGGCAGTCTGACCGAGGCAGTTCGGCGGCGACCTTACCAAGTGGTGCTTTTTGACGAGATTGAAAAAGCGCATCCAGATATTTTCAATATCCTGCTGCAAGTGCTGGACGAAGGCAAATTGACAGACGGCCAAGGCCATAAGGTGGATTTCCGCAACACGATTATTCTGATGACATCGAATATTGGTGCGGATCATCTGTTGGAACTCAAAGATGGGGAAAGCAGTGAAAAGGCGCGTGACGCTGTCATGGCAGATTTGCGAGCACTGTTCCGTCCGGAGTTTCTCAATCGGATTGATTCCACCTTGCTGTTCCGGCGCCTTGATCGTGGGGATATGACACATATCGTTGATCTTCAGCTGGATCATCTCGCCAAGCGCCTCGCCGAAAAGCAGATCATGATTGAGATCACGCCTGCGGCGAAACAATGGCTTGCGGATGCCGGATACGATCCCCAATATGGGGCAAGGCCGCTCAAGCGAGTGATCCAGAATGAGGTGCAAAACCCTCTGGCCGAGGCCATTATTAATGGACGCTTTGCCGATGGTGATACCATTATTGTAGACCATTTACCAGGTGGTGATAGGCCGTTGCAATTCACCACCACATCAGATCATCAGCAAACCGCCTAATGGCACTTACCATGATGACGAAAGCCGCCTCTTTTCTACAGAGGCGGCTTTACTTTTGATCGCTGATGGGGGATGACTGAGGATACGGGGAAGGATAAAGACAATGATGCGGTTTTTTGAAAAATTCAAAGCGGTGAAAATCGAAGATGATCACGCCTCTGATGAAAATTTGCGCTGGGCGGCAACGGCGCTGATGTTTCGGGCTTTGCTGGTGGATGGTAAAGCGGACGCGTCTGAACTGGCTATGATTCGACGCATAGTCGAGGACGAGTTTGGATTAGCCCCGGATGAGGTGGATCAGCTATTGGCTGATGCCGCGTCTCAAGCGGATGAAGCGGCTGATCTCTATGGCTGGATAAAACAAATCAACAACCGTTATAGCCATGAAGAAAAATGCTATCTGATGGAAAAATTATGGCAGGTGATTCTTGCCGATGGCGTGATCGAAGACCATGAAGCGGCTTTAATGCGTAAAGTGGCAGGGTTGATTTATGTCACAGACCGCGAAGTTGCCGAAGCGCGCCAACGCGCGGCTCAAAAATCTGGGGTTTCTGACTGATAAATCAAATCCAGGGTGAAGATTTGATTTTTCGGGGTCATCGCATCAGGTATCACTTGAGCGCCAGTCAGGGATTGATGCACCCATGCTTGATCATCTTGGTTGTGATAGCGCCATAACTCAATCATTTTCGTGGGCTGTTTCGTGGCACGCCATACTAGCAGACTGGCATCCACACCGCTGATTCGATGGCGCACCTGAAGTTCAACTGATGCCACCATGCGATCAACATTCTCAGCTTCTGGAAATTCCCTGATATAAAGCCGGGCAACGCCGTTAAGGTCGCGCATCTTTACTTGCTCCTAAAGCACATCTTTTATCTTGGCAAACATCTTATCCTTTTAAGGCTCTAAGGTAAAGTTTGCTGGGAGATGGCTTGCCTTATTGCTATCAGAAGAGTACGACTATTAGGAGAAATATGCACTATGTCGAGAGAACATAGGTCAGGAGAACACGGTAATGGATGACAATTTTACAATCGGGGTAGCTAAGCGAAAAGAAACGCTTGGCGCGGAATATGTGGAAAATAGCTTAAATAACGCTGATGCTTTTATGCGCCCATTTCAACAGGCTATGACCGCGTGGTGTTGGGGCTTTGGTTGGGGCGATGATGCGATTGACGCAAAAACCCGTTCAATGATGAACTTAGCGATGATCGGTGCGCTTGGAAAAATGCATGAATGGGAATTGCATTGCCGCGGCGCCATTGGCAATGGGGTTAGCGTAGCGGAAATCCGTGCGATTATTCATGTTGTTGGCATATATTGCGGTGTGCCACAGGCGTTGGAATGTTTCCGTGCCGCTAGAAAAGTGCTGGACGAACAAGGTCTGCTTGAAGACTTTGACGGATAAGGTCTCATAAGGTGTTAGTTTTTTTTTATCTTTGAGGGATATGGCGATAGCTCAAACTCATGAAGCAAACAGAATAAGGTGATGCTATGAACAATTTACAATTCTATATTAATGGCGCATGGGTGGACCCTACCACCCCTGAGGTTATTGATGTCATTAACCCTGCAACCGAAGAATCGGTCGGTCAGATCAGTGGCGGTTCGGCGGCAGATGTCAATAAAGCGGTAGCCGCGGCGAAAACAGCCTTTACCAGCTATTCCAGATTTAGCGTGAAAGAGCGCATGGATCTTTTGACGGAGGTGCGCGAGGAATACAAACGCCGCTTTGATGATATTGCTCATGCTATCATGATCGAAATGGGTGCACCAAGCTATCTGGCTAAAGGCAGTCAGGCCTTGGTCGGGCTAAACCATTTGAAAACAGCGATCCGCGTTTTGGGTGAGCATAAATTTGAATATACCCATAACAATTTTCTCATCCGGCATGAGCCTATTGGGGTATGTGGCTTGATCACACCTTGGAACTGGCCGATTAATCAGGTCATGGCGAAGTTAGCACCGTGCCTTGGGGCAGGATGCACAGCCGTATTAAAGCCAAGCGAAATCGCCCCCTTATCATCAATGATCGTGGCAGAAGTTTGCCATGCTGCCGGGGTGCCAGCAGGAGTCTTTAATCTAGTCAATGGCTATGGTCCTGTGGTTGGTGAGGCTATGAGTGCGCATCCAGATATTGCCTTTATGTCCTTTACCGGTTCTACCCGTGGGGGTGTTGCGGTGGCCAAGGCATCTGCTGATACGGTCAAGCGTGTTGCCCAAGAATTGGGCGGAAAATCCGCGAATATCGTTCTTGATGACGGGGGATTTGCCAAAGCGGTGGAAAATGGTGTTCTTGGGGTGATGGAAAATACGGGTCAGTCCTGTAACGCGCCAACACGCATGATTGTGCCTGCGTCTCGCCATGATGAGGCGCTTGAGATTGCCAAGAAAACAGCCGAAACCGTTGTGGTTGGTGATCCGACAAGCGAAAACACCACCATGGGCCCATTGGTAAGTGAGATGCAGTTTGATAAAGTCCAAGGGCTGATTCAAAAAGGCATTGATGAAGGCGCGACTTTGGTGACTGGCGGCACAGGTCGTCCGGATGGCCTCAATCGCGGCTATTTTGTTCGTCCCACCATCTTTGGTCATGTCAATAATGATATGACCATTGCCCGTGAAGAAATCTTTGGCCCCGTGCTTTCGGTGCTATCCTATCAGGATCGCGATGATGCCATTGCCATTGCCAATGATACCGATTACGGCTTGGCCGCTTATGTGTCGGGGGATGCGGCAAATATGGATCAGATGCTAGATTATGCCCGGGAATTGCGGGCAGGTCAGGTGCATATCAATTACACTGGTGGCGGGTCAGAAGCCCCCTTTGGTGGGTATAAACATTCCGGCAATGGCCGTGAAAAAGCCGAATGGGGTTTTGAAGAATATCTTGAAGTCAAAGCCATCCTTGGCGGCGGCGCCTAAACATCTGGTAGCAGTTCATGGCCAAATTGTATTTTAACTATTCGGCCATGAACGCTGGAAAATCAACGATTCTTTTGCAGGCCTCTCATAACTATCTAGAGAGGGGCATGCGCACTCTGCTGATGACCGCGAAAATTGATAATCGCTATGGTGACGCGGTGATCAGCTCGCGCATTGGTATTCAAGCTGACGCGATCCCATTTGCGTCGGGGGATGATTTGTTTACTGTTACCGAAACCGAGCAGTCGGCGGCGGCGGTTGATTGTCTTCTGGTGGACGAAGCACAGTTTTTGACGCGAGATCAAGTCTGGCAACTGGCTAAAGTGGCAGACCACCTCAATATCCCGGTGATGACATTTGGCTTGCGCACGGATTTTCAAGGTGAACTTTTCCCCGGAAGTGCGGCCTTATTGGCCTTGGCAGACAATATCCGCGAGATCAAAACCATTTGTTGGTGTGGGCGCAAAGCTACCATGGTGTTGCGGCTTGGGCCTGATGGCAAACCTTTGAGCGAAGGGGAACAAATCGCTATTGGCGGCAATGATCTTTATGTGTCGCTCTGCCGCCAGCACTGGAAATCCCATAAGGTGGGTGATCATGACCAGCCGTGATCAGGGGCATCCAGATGATGATATCCGTCCCATTTATTTGATCCTTGGGATGCTATGTCTAACCTTGGAAATTATTCTGTCTCTGGGGTTGGCGTCTATGGTGAAAAGCATCAAAGACGCGGTGCCGTTTTTTACGATTTTGTTGGCGCGTTATACCTTTTGCTTACCGCTTTTGTTTATCTATGGGGTATGGCAACGCGGGTCGGATGTACTGAAAATCAGCAACTGGAACACCCTTATATTGCGGATTATTTCGGGTATGTTGGGGCTGTTCACCTGGTTTGGGGCGGTGATTTATATTGATATCTCGCTGGCTTCTGCCTTTTTTCAAACGCTTCCTATTTTTATTACCATTATGGCGCCTTTTGTCATTGCTGAACGTGTGGGATGGAATCGCATCGGGGCGGTTTTCGTGGGTTTTCTAGGGGTGATGGTTTTGGTTTGGGAAAAAGTCAATGCCCCTTCTTTTTCTGATACGGGGGTGGCGTTCGGCATCGCCCTTGCGCTGGCCTCACCCTTTTTTGCCGCGATTATGTTTTTAATGTTGCGACAATTAGGGAAAAGCAATCCTCCGGCTACTACCGCCCTTTGGTACAATGCTACAGGCATGGTCGTGTCATTGGTGTTGGTGTTGTGGCTTGGCGAAGATATGGTCGCTGTTCTGCTTTATTTGCCGATCTTGATCCTCATCGGGGTGCTAGCCAGTTTTCAGCAATTCCTTATGGCGGCAAGCCATGCTTATGCCCCTGCCAGCGCACTTGCGCCTGTTCATTTTCTGACGATTCCCTTTGGGGTTCTGGCCGGCGCCATGTTTTTTGGTGAACGCCCTTCGGTGTGGTTTTATTTTGGCGCCGCAATTATTCTTTTGGCAAACAGCTATATCATCATGCGTGAGCATAAACGCCAGAAAGCGATGACCGCGCGCAACGCCTGATTCGATTTCGGGCTAAAGGCGCTAAGAATAGAGATAATCACGGGTGATAGGGACAATGCCCTTGGATTTGGTTAATTGCAGTTGATAAACCACCAAATTGCTATGGCTAAAGGCCAATTCGCATCCCACCAAATAAAACTCCCACAACCGGCAGAATCGCTTATCAAACATGGCTAACGCCTCATCACGCCGCGCCATAAACGCCAATCGCCATTGGCGAAGGGTTTTGGCGTAATGGTCATGCCAAACCTCAATATCAGTGACTTTTAGCTCCGTTTGTTCAATGGCAGTCATGATTTCTGACAGTTTCGGGATATAGCCACCGGGGAAAATATACTTACTAATAAACGGGTCTTGCCCACGCGACGCCTTGGTGCTGCCAATGGTATGGATAAGGGCAACGCCATCATCTTTTAATAACTGATCCACGGTGTGAAAATAGGTGGGGAATTGCCGGCTGCCAACATGTTCAAACATCCCAACTGAAACGATGCGATCAAAGGTTTCGGTGACATCCCGATAATCGCGCTCGGCAATCTCAACAGGCAAATGGCTGTCGGCTAGCCTCTGTTTTGCCAATTCCACCTGCTGACGGGATAGGGTGATGCCAGTGACTTTGGCGCCATGATCTTTGGCTAGGGTTTGGGCCATGCCGCCCCAACCGCAACCGATATCCAGCACGCTTTGGGTTTTGCCAGTGGCATTATTGTTGGGGTTAAGGCAAAGCTTTTTGATGATATGTGCTTTTTTCGCTTGTTGGGCGGCGGCAAGGTCTGACGCCATATTTGGATTTGAAAAATAAGCGCAGGAATACTGCATATCTTGATCCAGAAACAGCCGATAAAAAGCATTTCCAAGATCATAATGAACATGAATGTTATGAGCCGATTGGGTTTTCCGCCGCCCATCTTTCATCAGCAAAATAGGTTTTGATAACAGCGCCGCCCATTGGCTCAACCCAATATCTGGCTTGGCGGTGGCATAAAGCATCAATGGCTTCAGCGCATCATAAAGATCACCATCGTGAATGATCATCTGGCCATTGGCATAGGCCTCACCCAAAGCAAGGCTTGGCTTGAAGGCCATTGCCCTTAGGGGTTTCCATGAGGTGAACTCAATTGTAACCTGGCCTTTCGCCGGAGCGATAAGGGGCTGTTTATTAGGCAGAAGGACGCCTAGTCCTAATGTTTCTGCCGTGTCCCGAAGGCGTTTCTTTATCCAATATGCAATCATGTGTCATCACGCGTGAAGGATGAGGTCATGACAGCACTATAAATGTAACTGTTTAATATTTACTTAACATGAGCAATTGCCCCGCATTTTTTTTTGCAGTAATTTGCCGGCATGAGAAATCACGGCAAGGAGATCATTATGGCAAAACAGCCAGAGGCCGCAAATACCAAAACCGTTGTATCCAGTTGGAACGAGTGGGACCCCTTAAAGCATGTTATTGTTGGGCGAGCGGATGGGTGCTGTATTCCGGCGCCAGAACCAGCGCTTGATGCCAAAGTGCCTGAAGATTCGGATATGCGCGGGCAATACGGGCCGCGCCCACAGGAAACGGTTGATCGGGCTAATGAGTTATTGGACAATTTTGCCGCGATGCTTGAAAAGCGCGGCGTCATTGTTGATCGCCCAACCCCACTTGATTTTAATCAACCCACCGCAACACCGGACTGGAAAACAGAAACGATGTTTGGCTGCATGCCACCAAGGGATGTGCTTTTGACCGTGGGTAAGGAAATGCTAGAAGCCACGATGAGCTATCGGTGCCGTTGGTTTGAATATCTTTGCTATCGGCCATTGTTGCAACGCTATTACAACGAAGACCCAGGGATGCGCCACGAAGCGGCACCAAAGCCGCGTCTGACGGATGAGGATTATCGCCCTGATTATCTGTCTGAAAAAATTGGTGAGCAGAAGCGGCTAGAATGGACCGCTGATAAATATTTTGTCACCACAGAAGTAGAGCCATTATTTGATGCTGCGGATGTGTTGCGGTTTGGCAAAGACCTTGTGGTTCAGCACGGCTTTACGACGAATCTTAAAGGCATTGATTGGTTGCAGCGGCATTTCCCTGACCACCGAGTTCATGCGGTGAACTTTCCGGGTGACCCTTACCCTATCCATATTGATGCGACATTTACGCCGCTTCGACCGGGGCTTTTGCTCAACAACCCACAACGGCGTCTGCCAGATGATCAGAGAGCGTTGTTTGAAAAAAATGGCTGGGAGATTGTTGACGCGGCGCAGCCAGCTCATAATTCACCGCCGCCTCTCTGTTATTCCTCGGTCTGGTTGTCAATGAATGTGTTGGTGCTGGACCCCAAAACCGTTTGCGTGGAAAAAACCGAAGTCTATCAAGCAGAGCAAATGGACAAACTGGGGATGAATGTGGTTGAGGTGGATTTGCGTGACGCCTATGCCTTTGGTGGCGGTTTGCATTGCTGTACGGCAGATGTGCGAAGAGAAGGTTCGTGTGAGGATTATTTCCCCAACCAATAACCCCAACGCAGAATAGTAATAGGGGCAAATCAAAATCGTGATCACGAAATTTTGATCATAACCTCTGAAAAAAGTGACAAAATCCTAAGACTGGCCATAGAAATCATGGCCAGTTTTTTTAATTTTTCGGGGGGTGAACGCCCTAATATTTGGGTTTTCGCAATGCAAAAAGGATAAAAACATGCCTAAAAGGTTAACAAATTGTTAATTATTAATAAATTTCAATGCGTTAACTAAATATTAATAACTTCTTTTTATACTCGGCTCTGTTCTGATCATTCAGCATCGCCGGAATTGTTCCGCAACATCTGAATGGCAATGCCTCATTGAGGTTGGATTGAAATGACGAGTAGCAGATGGAGGTTTGTCATGTTTTCCCCTTTAATTCGACACCTGAAACAGAAAGGTGGTTTTTTAACTTTAGCGCCAACGCTGACAGCGATCGGGCTAATGGTGCTAATGGCGCCATCTGCCCATGGTCAACAATATGAAACCGTAGAAGATGCGATACATCAGAATCCAACGGTTCAACGCGAGCGTGCAGCGGTCTGTCAGGCCAGAAGCCGATATGATCTGGCGCGTGCCGGACAATTGCCGCGTGTGGATTTATCAGTCAGTGGTGGGTCGCCGTTAAAGAGCCGCTTTACGCGTCCGAGCAGGCGTTCCTTTTTTTCCACAAATAATAACGAAGCGGCGATAGATCGGCGTTTTGATAACAACAATATTGATGGGGTTGTGCGATTGACCCAGCCTATTTACGACGGCCAACAGGCCGAGATGGGAAAGCGCATTGCTGAAAACCAAGGGGCGGTCGCCCGGCTTAGCGTTTCTATCGAAACCGATACTGTAGCGGCAGATATTCTGACCGTTGCCCTAGAATATCATCTTCAGCTTAAGCTCAAAGAGCATTTTGAGAAACAGAGAACCGAACTTGAAGTCTTGACCAATCGAATCAAGGAACGCGTTGATCTTGGTGCAGGGCGTGTCAGCGATTTGCGCGAAAGCCGCTTGATGGAATTAGAACTTGAGGTCGCGCAATCACAGGCGGAACGCCAGCTCGAATTACTAGAACGCGAATTGCAGGCGCGGTTCAAATTGAAGCCAGAACACATGCTTCCGTTTCTTGATCGCTATCTGTCGTTGCGTGGGGACGAGGTCTTGGTTGAAGCCAGCGAAGCTATTCGCAGCATCAAACGGCTAGACCTTGACCTGCAAACCATCGACTTTGAAAAGCGGCAATTAACAGGTGAACGCCGGCCTAATGTCACAGCGCATTTAGACACCACTTTATATGATGTGGATTCATTCAGCTATGAATATGAAATGGTCGGTCGTCTGCAATTAACGATGCCGATTTATGATGGCGGCAGCAATCAGGCGCGCAAAAACGAAAACGAATGGCGGCGGCGCGGCTTGTTGTCTGAACGGGCAGGTTTGATCCGCAGTCATTCCTCACGCACCCAGCAGGCCATTTCGGATCATCATCAAGCCACCGAAGCGCTTAAGGAAATTGATGCTCAGTTGCTAGAAATGACCCAGAGGTTTGATACCTTGGAAGCCAGAGAAGGCCAGACGCAGTCCGACCCTCTGGCCTTAGCACGCCTTATCAATGAAATCGCACAGGCCAAAGCCGGCCGTATCAATCAAGAGCTTAACTTGGAGTTGAGTTTGTTACAGGGAATCTTTTTCGCTGACCAGCTTGGTCAGTTGTTAGACCTGAATGCAGGAGAGCCAACATGCTGAAGCCACAAATCGCAAATGGTATCAAAAAGGATGCCACACCGTCAGACAGTGCTTCGCCAGCAAAAAAAGATGGCCACTGGTTCTGGAAATATATCAAAGAAAACCGCCGGGTCTACTATCAGGTGATTATAGCGTCGGTTTTGATTAACATTTTTGCGCTGGTCTCATCGCTCTATATTATGACGGTCTATGATCGGGTGATTCCAAATAATGCTATTGCGTCATTGATCACCCTCACCATTATCATGGTGATTGTCATGGGTTTTGACTTTATGCTCAAGATTTTGCGCGGTGTCTTTGTTGACCATGCCAGCGCGCAAGTGGATCGCAGAGTATCAGCGGATCTCTTTAACAAGATTTCCAGTCATAGCGTTAAGATGTCTAAACAAGCGACGGGTGCCGTGGCTAATACCGTTCGGGATTTTGAACTGCTTAAAGAAGTGATTGGTTCTGCCAGCTTTACGGTATTTGCGGATTTGCCGTTTGTTTTCCTCTTTATCTTTGTGCTGTTTTATATTGGTGGGCCAGTCGCAACCGTGCCAGCGCTCATCGTACCAATTGTTCTGTTGTTCGGGCTGATTCTTCAGCCGCTGATGCGCCGGTTATCAGAAATGAGCGCGGCTCAAGGCAAATCAAAACAGGCGGTGATGGTGGAATTGTTGTCCATGCTGGAAACGGTGAAAACCGTTCGCGGCATCTCCATTCTGCGTAACCGTTGGTATCAAGGTGTCCTCAATCAGGGGGTATCCCAGAGACGCTCACGCTTTACCACTCAGCTTGCTACGCACTTCACGCAATTAGGCCAGCAGGTATCACAGGTTGGGATTGTGGTCTGGGGGGTGTTTTTGATCGCTAGCGGAAATCTGAGCATGGGTCAGTTGATTGCTTGCGTCATTCTCTCTGGCCGGACATTGGCACCGCTAGGGCAGATCACCGGGCTTCTTGGCCGCTTCAATCAGGCGGTAACGGCTTATAAAGGTCTCTCAGAGGTGATGAACTCTGTGACCGAAGAAGAACAAAGAGCCGATCTGGTAAAGCGAGAAACCCTTAATGGGGATATCACTTTTAAGGGGGTATCTCTGACCTATGAAGGGCGCAATGAACCAACATTAAAAGACTGTAACCTCAACATCAAGGCTGGGGAAAGAGTCGCGGTGCTTGGCCGCATTGGTTCAGGGAAATCCACCTTGCTTGGATTGATTTCCGGGGTGCATCAGGCCAGTTCAGGTGCTGTGCTCATGGATAATGTGGATATTCGCAATCTTCGCCATGAAGATATCCGAAACAATATCGGCGTTGTTTTGCAAAATCCGATGCTGTTTTCTGGCACGGTGCGCGAAAACCTGCTGATGGGTAAACCAGACGCAACCGATGAAGAATTGCTCAAAGCCGCAGAAATGTCTGGTGCAGGCGCCTTTATCGGCATGCTTCCTAATGGCTTTGATTTCGTTCTTTCTGAACGCGGTCAGGAATTATCCGCAGGGATGCGGCAATCCCTTGCTATTGCGAGAGCCATGATTGGTGATCCTTCGATTTATCTGATGGATGAACCGACCTCATCTATGGATAGCAATACGGAAATGGCATTGGTGCGACAGTTGGATCAGGCGACAAAAGGCAAAACGACGGTGTTTGTGACCCATCGTGGCCCATTGGTCAATATCGCTGATCGGATTGTGGTTGTCGAGGCAGGGCAAATCGTCATTGATGGCCCACGCGACGCTGTGCTGAACAAATTGAAAGAAGCCGCTAGTCAAGCGGCGCAGTCCTCTGGAGCTAATAATGAGTAAGTATCTGAATGTAATAGTATCGTGGTTTAACGCAATTTTTATTAGGAAAAAAGGAGGGGCTAGCGCCTCTCCTGACCTCCAAACAGACCGCGCCGGCGATCACCCTCAAGAAGATGTTGAAAAGGTTGAGGCCGAACGGGTTGACCCTAGCGCCCCGTTGCCATTGTCTGACGCGGATATGGCCGAGGCGGAAACCCAAGACACCAAAGAAGATCTCCCCAAGCCAGGGTTGATTAAGCGGATAAAGTTGAAAATTTACTACTTCTTTTTTCCGCCACCAACCTTAATGCCAGTGCAGTTGGTGACCCCAGAAATAGACATGGAGGCAGAATCGCAGCCCCTGCCTATTCGCGGTCAGCTCATCTATATGTTGATCGGAGCTTTCTTTCTGATTGCGGTGATTTGGGCCGCTGTCACCACGATTGACGAAGTGGTGCGAGCCGAAGGGGCCGTTGTTCCAAGCGACAATATTAAAGTCGTACAATCGCGCCTACCCGGGTCTGTCATTGATATTCGTGTCAGCCTTGGGGATAAAGTTGAAGAAGGCGATGTGTTGTTTAAGATTGAGGACGAAGATGTCAAAGCCAATTTCGCTGATAATGAAATTCAGCGTCTAACAGCCTTAGCCAGCATCTATCGGCTTGAGGCCGAATCCAAAGGCGCAAATCAGTTGGTAATGCCTGCGTGGCTAAGCACAGCCGCGCCAGACGCCACCCAACAAGAGGAAGAGGTTTTCGCTAGTCGGATGCGCGCATTAGATAACGAACGCAGTGTGATTGTCCAACAGATCGAAACCCTGCGCCGAGCGATTGATGTGCAAAAATCTGAACAGGATTTGGCGGAAAAACAGCTTCTGAATATCGCCGCCGAACGCGAGATTATTGCCCCATTGGTTGAGGCTGGCCACGAGCCAAAACTGGCCTTGATCAATCTGGATGCCAGATATCAGGAGACGATGGGACGCGCGGATAAAGCGCGGCTTGAGGCTATCCATATGAGCTCGGAGCTTGCTACCCAAGAACGCCGTCTTGATGCACTGATCACCAATTTCAGGGCTGATGCGGAAACCCGACTTCTTGAAGCCAGATTAACCGCGGCACAATCTGAAGCCAGACTGGAAGCGCTGAAAGGCAAGGTGCAAC
>JALRFL010000261.1 GCA_023259875.1 Alphaproteobacteria bacterium | reverse complement strand
CCCGGTTCTGCCGACGCCCAGAGCAAAGGAACAAGAGCAACATCAGGGTGCGATTGGGCACTTGTGATTGCGCCAGTGATTGGCAAGTTCATGCCTTTGGTGTCAGAGATCACCGCCTCACCCAGCAAAAGAGGTGGCCAGCTATCCGCTATTTCAAAGTCAGAAAGCGTGGTTGGGGTAGGGACAAAAGTGTTTGTTTCGTGTTGGAACCCTGCTATCGCAATCTGCATTTTTGGTTTCAACATGGCAAGTGGCCTAATGCTTTGGGATATTAGCCAGTGCTACAATCAGGCCAAGCCTTGGTTCTGCATTTTCGCAATGGCGGCGTCACCAAGATTGTCTTTGCCGCGCTCATCCAAAAGGCGATCAAGCCATTTCGGGTCCATCTCTGGCACAGAGCCGAGCAGCAATTCCGTGTAAGGATGATGCGGCGGTGTGAACATTTTAGACTTGATGCCCTGTTCTACGACAACGCCGTCTTTCATCACTACCACCTCATCCGCGATAGCGCGAACCGTCGCCAGATCATGGGTGATAAACATATAAGACAGGTCCAGTTCAGACTGAAGCCGATCAAGCAGTTTCAGTATGCCTTCTGCGACGAGTTGATCAAGGGCGCTGGTTACCTCATCACAAATGATGATGCTTGGCTCTGCGGCAATCGCACGGGCAATGCCAATACGCTGTTTTTGACCACCTGATAATTCGGATGGCAGACGATCAATAAACTGATCAGGTTCCATTTCAATCATATGCAAAAGCTCGCGAACCCTTTCTTCAAGGGCTTTGCCACTTAGGCCTAAATACATATTGGCTGGTCGAGCGATGAGATCGCGTATCCGCAATTTGGGGTTAAGGGCAGTGTCAGCCATCTGATAGATCATCTGAATACGGCGCAACTGGTCACGGCTTCGGGATTGGTATCCAGCTGGCAGGGTTTCGCCTTCAAACGAGACCGAACCCATGCGCGGCTTTAATAGACCGGTCACAACGCGCGCGGTTGTGGATTTGCCACTACCAGATTCGCCAACCACAGCAACCGTACGCTTTTTATAAATATCAAAAGAAACCTCTTTGAGGACATCAAGTTTGCTAGCATAGCCTGCGGTGACATTCTTGATTGAAATGATGGGCATTTCGGTTTGTGGCGGTATTTTCTGCTCTTTTCTGTTGTATTCCCTCACAGCCCAGAGCGATTTGGTGTAATCCTGCGATGGGCTTTGAAGCATGACATCGGTGGGGGCTTGTTCCACCTCATCCCCCTTAAGCAAGACCTTTATTCGGTCAGCCATCTGCGCCACCACGGCCAGATCGTGGCTAATATAAATTGCTGCGGTATTAAATTCTTTGACAATATCCTTAATTGCCGCCAACACCTCAATCTGGGTGGTCACATCCAGCGCGGTTGTCGGTTCATCAAAAATAATCAGATCAGGCCGGCAAGATAAGGCCATGGCGGTCATAGCCCGTTGCAATTGGCCGCCAGAAACCTCATGTGGGTAGCGGAAACCAAAATGATCAGGATCAGGCAGATTTATGCGGTGATAAAGATCAATGGCATATTCTGTTGCCTGACTTCGCGACATCACATTGTGGATCAGCGGCGCCTCACAAAACTGATCAATCAGTTTATGGGCTGGATTAAAACTGGCAGCAGCAGATTGCGCGACATAGGAAATGCGATGTCCACGCAATTGCCGCAGTTCATTTTTGCTAAGCGACAGCATATCCATCCCATCAAATTGGATAGAGCCATCGGTGATTTTGCATCCGTCACGGCAAAACCCCATCGCGGCAAGGCCAAGGGTGGATTTGCCTGCGCCACTCTCACCAATTAGTCCCAACACCTCGCCCCGATTAAGATCAAGATCGACGCCATTGATAATATCAATCCATTTATCATCGGATTTTCCCTTGATATGAATATTCTTCATGCTCAAGAGCAGATCAGACGAAGATGAGGCAGATTTGCGTGCAGCCATGGGTGTCTCCTAATCTTTTAATCCACTAGCGCGGTGCAAGAGCCAGTCCACGACAAAATTAACAGCAATGGTCAATAACGCAATCGCACCAGCAGGAATAAGAGGGGTGATATCCCCAAAACTGATTAGATCCGCGTTATCCCGAACCATAGAACCCCAGTCTGCGGTTGGCGGCTGAAGCCCTAATCCCAAAAAGGACAGCGCCGAGATCATCAAGAACACAAAACAGAAACGCAGGCCAAACTCCGCCGCTAAAGGCGCCATGGCATTAGGCAGGATTTCTTTACGGATCAGATAGGATGTGCTCTCACCTCGAAGCTTTGCCGCCTCAACATAATCCAGTTGAACAATGCTTAAGGCAACGGCGCGAGCAATACGAAAGACACGGGTTGAGTCAATCGTTGCGATCACAATCACCAAACTAAACACCGATGTGCCAAAAATTGTCAGCATCAGAAGTGAGAAAATCAAGGATGGGATAGCCATCAGAACATCGATCAGTCGGCTCATCACCTGATCAATAACTCCGCCTTTAAGGGCGGCGAAAATCCCTAGCACGGTGCCAAACAAAAACGCCAGCGCGGTGATCAAAAAGGCGATGCCAACCGTGTTTCTTGCCCCATAGATCAACCGGGTAAAGACATCCCGTCCCAGATTATCAGTGCCAAGAATATAGGTTGAGCCCCAAGGTTCAAATCCACCAGATAAAATTTCCGCCTCACCATAAGGGGCAATTAAGGGGGCAAATACGGCACAAAAAATATAGATTGTAATGACAAGCATACCGAAACTGGCGGTTAAAGGGGCTGTTCTTAGGAACTTACCAGTATTGCGGCTGGTGATTAGCACCAACATTTCCCGAAACACCCATCCTGCCGCCAAACCAACAACGGTAAATACCAATACACCAAGCAAAGTCTGCAAATAGATCATATCGTTGATACCTCTATCGCTGGCGCATCAGGCGCGGATTGGAAAGGGTTGAAATGATATCCGCCAATAAATTCAGCCCAACATATGCACTGGCAAAGATAAGGGCCGTGGCCTGAACCACAGGCACATCGCGAAACTTAACGCCATCGACCATCAACTGTCCTAAGCCGGGAAAGACAAATACAATCTCAACAATCACAACCCCTGTGATCAGATAGGCCAGATTAAGAGCGACAACATTCACAATCGGGGCAATGGCATTCGGCAACGCATGGCGAACAATAATCCGGCTTGGCTTTGCCCCTTTGAGGCGCGCCATTTCGATATAGGGCAAGGCCAGCACATTGATAATGGCGGCGCGTGTCATCCGCATCATATGGGCGGTAACCACAAGCGTTAGGGTTAAGGCTGGCAAGAAACACAGATAAAGTTTATCCAGCAACGGTGTGTTCGCATTGATATTTGCCATAGATGGAAAATAACCAGACAAAGCAAAGAAATAGATCATGACATAACCAACAAAAAACTCTGGCATGGAAATCGCCGCTAGAGCTGTGGTGTTGGTGATGCGGTCAAAATAGCTGTTGCGAAAGAGCGACACCGCAAGGCCAAGAATAATGGATAATGGAACCGCAATCGCGGCGGTATATAAGGTCAAGAAAAGGGTGTTTTGAATGCGAGGGGCAATTAATCCAGATATCGGTTTCTTCAATGCGAGGGAGTTGCCAAAATCTCCTTGCACGACGCCGCCAAGCCAGTTCAGATAGCGCGTAAGCGGCGGTTGATCAAGCCCAAGTTCTTTGCGGATGGCGGCAACGGTTTCGGGTGTTGCCTGCTGACCGAGAATTGTTTCTGCCAAATCGCCAGGCAAGGCTTCAACAGAGAGAAAAATAAGCAAAGACAACAGCAGAAGGGTTAATACCCCCAAACCCAGTCTTTTGATAATCATTGAAATGATGTTTGGCATGTTATTGTCGTCTCAAAACACAATAAAACAAAGTGTTGCTAATTTACGATCCCCTATTTGATCAGCAAGATAAGAAATAAAAATGGCTGAAATCTAGGCGGAACGAAATGGAAAGCCATAAGGCATGGCTTTCCATCTGTGTGATATGTTATCCGATCACGCTTATGCAGTCCACCAACGGCGAGCAGCAAGGTGACCATCAAGTTCCCAGTTATTAGCAATCTGGTCAGGAACAGTGATGTTTGAGCGATAACCCATGATTTCACTAAGGAACACAGGCAGAGCAAGGCCGCCATCGTTATGGACAATGCGCTGCATTTCCACATATTTATCACGACGCTTTGCTTCATCTGTTTCGGACCGAGCCTCAACCAGAAGCTTATCAAAGCTGCTGTTGTTCCAATGGGTGTCGTTCCAATCCGCCTTTGAATAATAGATCTGTGAGAAGATCCAGTCTTCGGTCGGACGGCCGCTCCAATAACAAGCAGACCAAGGCTTAACCATCCAAACATTTGACCAGTAACCGTCGTTTGGCTCACGCACGACTTCAATGTCAATGCCTGCGGCTTTAGCTGATTCGCGCATTAGGGCACCAGCATCAACCGAACCACTAAAGCCCGTGTCAGCGGCATGGAACTTCACAGACAAGCTGCTCAAGCCAGCTTGCTTGAGGTAATATTTTGCCTGCTCAGGATCATACTCACGCTGTGGCAATTCATCTGTGTTAGCCCGGAAATAGTTAGCTGGCCCAACAGGGTTATCGTTGCCAAGCTGACCATAACCAAAGAAGATTTTGTCCAGCAGTTCCTGACGATTGATGATGTGCTTAATAGCATTACGCACATTTTGATCATCAAACGGGGCAACATCACAAAGCATTGGCATGGTGCACTGCTTGTTCCCTGTTGAAATCAGGGTTTTCACATTGACCATGGACTTCAGCCGCGATGCGGTTTTAGCAGGAACGTTGTTAATCGCGTCAACAGCACCAGTTGACAAAGCGGCCAGACGAGCTGTCGGGTCGTTAATGCCAAGGGTTTCCACCTCATCAAAATGAGACTCGTTGCCTGTGTTCCAGTAATTGGCAAATTTCTTTGTCAATGTCCGAACACCTGGCTCGTGCTCTTCTAGGGTGTATGGGCCTGCGCCAATGCCGGATTCCCAATCAATGCTGCCGTCACCTTTAGATGGGCAGATATTGAGGTGATAGTCAGAAAGCAGGATTGGCAAGTCACCATTGCCTTCGTTCAGCTCAACAACAACGCCATATTTGCCGTCTTCTTTGATAGAAGCGATACCAGAGACAACACCACTGCCGCCTGATTTTGAATCAGGGCCCATATGGTGGCGGATCGAATCCACGATATCGGTGGAATCAAGGGTTTTGCCATTGTGGAATTCCACGCCCTGACGGACATCAAACTTCCATGTTTTGGCGCCATTAGAAGCTTGCCAACCAGAAGCCAAATCCCCTTCAACAGAGCCATCAGGCATAATTTTCGTCATGTTTGGACGAACCTGCCCCATGGATACGTTAATCATATAGGCATCAAGAATCTGACCTGGATCAAGCACATCGCTTGTTGCGCCACCTGTGATACCCATCCGGAGACGACCACCACTTTTTGGGGTAGCGGCCTCAACCTGATTGACCACAGCTGTCGCCCCAGCAAGGGACACACCAATCGCAACAGATGTTGAGACAAAATTACGGCGGCTAATCTTTCCAGAGATGAAGCTCTCCTGAAGTTTCTTCGCCTTAATTTGGGTTTCCTTATCCGATACCTCTGTTGAAATATCGTGCTTAGGATTTCTTGAGTTGCTCATTTTTCCTCCATATTCACAATCATGCTGAATTGTTTTTTAAGTTAATGTTAACTTGATATTCATTAAACAATGATAAAAAGAGAGCGTAAAGCCATTTTTTCGAAAAATAAGGCTTACCAACAGGGAGTGATTTTGGCTTATAAATCGCATTTTCAGGCCAAAACCGAAAGATGAGAGGAGATTTTTGATAAAATAATCAAATTTCAGGGTTGAATCATGCGGCTAAACCTCAAAAAATTGGTTTTTGCCCATGTTCCACTGGCTTTTATAAAAATGATATTTTATCAAGATTTTCAGTTATGGAATTGCTAATTGCCATAAAACAGGCCTTTGTCCTGCTGGCTACAGGTGACGCGAACCTCTATGAGGTCATTTTTTTGTCGCTGAAAGTCAATTTAACCGCAGTTGGGCTTGCTGCTGCGATTGGCTTGCCTATGGGTGCGCTGTTAGCAACAACCCAATTCCGCGGCCATTCCGTGCTTGTTGCCGTCATCAATACCCTTATGGGTCTGCCGCCAGTGGTGGTTGGGTTGCTTGTTTATATGATGATTTCACGCTCTGGCCCATTAGGCGTGCTTGAATTGCTCTATACCCCAACAGCGATGATTATTGCCCAGATGATTCTAGTGACGCCTATTATTACGGCGTTGAGCAGGCAAGCCTTGGCGCGCATGCATCAAGATTATCATCCGCTTTTTATGATGTTGGGTCTGCCGCCAAGAAAACGCATGATGACCCTGATCAAAGATGGCTGGGTGGATTTGCTGACCGCGTTACTCGCAGGGCTTGGGCGCGCCATGGCAGAGGTTGGCGCCGTGATGATTGTTGGCGGAAATATCAATCATTTTACCCGTGTCATGACGACTTCAATCACATTGGAAACCTCGCGCGGCAACCTTGCAACGGCGCTATCGCTTGGTATGGTTTTGTTGTTCATGACATTAATGATCAACACACTGGTGGTCAGAAACTAGGTGGACCACGTAAGATGAAA
>JALRFL010000249.1 GCA_023259875.1 Alphaproteobacteria bacterium | reverse complement strand
CCCGGTTGGCATTGTTCTGTTCTGCCAATGTTTTCTGAAGCGAGAAAAAACAGAACTGGTTGCAAGAAAATTAGGACTTGGGTATTTGGGATCCCTGTCGAAAAAATGCAGTTCTTTAATCGGTGGCATCCAGATTTCAGGGCTTGCCGAAGCGGTAGAATTGCTGGATGGTATAAAAGGAATTGATATAACCACCTTTACTGGTGAAGATGTTGTGCGTCATCCGGTTGTTGCTCGCATCCTAACCGCGTATGATAAAAGAGATCAGAAAAAGAAAGCGTAACCCAAAAGATGACCAGTACCGCCGAAAGGCAAGCGGAAGGCAAAGAAGAAGACGGCGAAGCCGAGAGTTTTGACATTCCGATAGCCACAGGAATATCCGCGGAATTCTCTCTCACAGACCCAAGCTGGAAACCCATGTTTTCCGCCTTGAACAAAGACCATGTAGCCGAAGTCATAACACTGGCTTTGCGCGAAGGCGAGTTTCATGAAAGGCCAGTTGAGATTGCTATCTGTCTTGGTGATGATCATCAGATGGCAAAACTTAACGCACAATTTCGCGATAAAGCCGAGCCAACGAATGTGCTGTCTTTTCCGGCGGCGGACTTAGGCGCTCATCTTGGGGATATCGCCATGGGCTTTGGGGTGGTTGCCCATGAAGCCAAAGAAAGCGGAAAGCCCATCGCAGATCATTTCTTGCATTTGCTCACCCATGGGGTTTTGCATCTTTTGGGTTATGATCATATGACGGATGATGACGCCGAAGATATGGAAACAACCGAGCGGCGGATATTGGCGGCGATTGATATTGCTGACCCTTACCAATCTCAATCTGTGGATAGGGTCTAAGATTATGGGTATTTGGCAAAACATTACTGCAAAGTTTAAGAATCTTTTGCCGGGCAATTCTGCGCCGCTAGCACGAGAAGAGATCACCGAGCTATTAGAAGAATCCATCCGCGACACCGTTAGCTTTGATAGCCACGAAGGAACATTGCTCCGCAATATGCTTGGCTTGCGCGATATTACGGCCGTTGATGTTATGGTGCCACGGGCTGATATTTTTTATGTTGATCGCTCTGATCCTCTGGAACAGGTGATTGAAAAAATGATCGCCGCCGGACATTCGCGCGTGCCTGTCGTCAATGGCAATCTGGATCAGGTGGATGGCATTCTTCATATTAAGGATTTGTTGCGCGTTTTGCATGGCAAAGAATCTGTGGATATCCAGCCTCTGTTGCGGCAACCGATTTTTATTTCCCCGGCGATGCGCGTCTTGGATTTGCTTCAAGAAATGCGGATACGGCGATTGCATCTGGCGCTGGTGGTGGATGAATATGGCGGTACCGATGGTTTGATCACAATTGAGGATCTTGTTGAGGAAATCATTGGTGAGATCAATGATGAGCATGACGAAGACACTTCGCCTGTCTTTGATATCGCAAGCGATGGCACAGCGTTAACAGAAGCGCGGCTTGAAATTGAAACCCTTGAGGCAGTCGCGGGGCCATTATTGGATGAAGAAAATCATGACGAGATTGATACCGTAGGCGGTTTGGTGATCGCTTTAGCCGGACGCGTACCCGGTCGGGGTGAGATTGTTCGCCATCCTTCTGGCCTTGAGTTTGAAATTTTGGATAGTGATCCTCGCCATGTGTCGATGGTAAATATTCGTGGTCTTAACCGCGTTGGCGGCTCGTCGTCATCATGAAGATATTGACGCGGCCGGTTTTGGCAGTGCCGCTTGCCGGCCTGTTGGCTAGTCTTGCTTTGCCGCCTATTCATCTTTTCCCATTTTTGTTCTTTTTATCTGTTCCTGCGGCCATGTTGTTAAAGGCGTCACGAAAACGATCTGCTTTCCTGATTGGCTGGGGCATGGGATTGGGGTGGTTTGTGGTCTCACTATATTGGACTAGTAATGCCTTGGTCACAGGTGGGTCAGCGTTTTATTGGATGATCCCTTTTGCGGTGTTGCTTTTGCCAGCAGGATTAGCGCTGTTCTGGGGACTGGCATTTTTATTGGCTTGGTTGTGTTTTTCCAGCCCGGCTAGTCGTCTGGCCGGATGTTGTTTTTGGCTGATGGGGATGGAATGGCTTCGCGGTCATATATTGACTGGCTTTCCTTGGCAAACCCCGGGGATGAGTTTTGCGTTTGCGCCCATTGGATTTGATCTTGCTTCGATCTTGGGGGTTTATGGATGCGGTGTGGTGGCGATATTGATTGGGCTTTTGCCATTAATGCTCTATCAGCGTCAGCATCTTGGTGGGTTCATATTGCCTGTTTCAGCGGCAATCATCATCACCATGGCAATGGCGGCGGCGGCGCTTGTGTCTGGGCGTCCGCTTGAGGATACGGCGGCAACCGGGCTTCGCATCCGAATGGTTCAGCCAAGCATCCCCCAAAAAGACAAATGGATCCGGGCGTTACGAGCAGAACATATAGAGAAGCATATTGCCCTTAGTCTGATGGATCAAAATCTCACCCATCAGGGCTCTGCCGACCCTGATGCCCCTGATGCCCCTGATGCCCAAAATGCCCCGGATGTGATCATTTGGGGGGAGGTCAGTTATGCTGGCGTGTTAGAACAGGATCTTCCCAAATGGGATGAGGCCTTTCGCGCCGCCAGCCAGATGAAATCATGGCTCATTCTCGGAAGCCTTTATCGTCAAGACTATCCTACTGGCCCTGTCTATTACAATTCCGCCTTTTTGATGCAACCAGATGCCAGTATCAGTGGCCGTTATGATAAACAGTTTCTTGTGCCATGGGGGGAGTTTGTGCCCTTGCGGCATATCTTTTCCTTTGTTGATAAGCTTGTTGGGGGGGTCGATTTTTCAAACGGGGCAGGGCCAGTTCTGTTATCGCTTGAACGCCAAGATGGTCGCCTTGTTCGCATCGCGCCATTGATTTGTTATGAGATCATTTATCCAGCCAGCACCCGACAGGCTAGCGATAACGCCGACCTGATTGTCAACCTGACCAATGACGCCTGGTTTGGAAATAGCCTTGGCCCACGTCAGCATTTAGCAATGGCGCGAATGCGGTCAGCGGAATTAGGTCTGCCCATGGTTCGCGTGGCTACAACCGGAATTTCAGCGGTGATTGATCCCTATGGCAGGCTTGTTACCCATATCGGCTATGATGTTAGTGGTTGGCGTGATGCTGTCATAAAAGGCCGCACCCAGACGCTATATTCCCGTTGGGGAGAGTCAGGATTTGTTTTTCTTTTGATCGTGATATTAGGTCTTAGTTTCCTTTCCCGACCTAGGCATAACACAATGGGTTGACGCCCCGAAGTCTGTGACTAGAATGAGTAAAATTCTAAAAAGGACCTAGCTGATGACTCATCTATTTACCAGCGAATCTGTATCTGAAGGACATCCGGATAAAGTTTGTGATCGCATCTCTGATGAGGTGGTCGATCTGATGCTCGGCAAAGACAACGAAAGCCGTGTGGCGTGTGAAACTTTTGCCACCACAAATCGGACGATTATTGGCGGCGAGTTTCGCTGTCGGGAAACCATTGATATGGACGAGGTCATCGCCCTTGCCAGAAAGGCTGTGCGCGATATTGGCTATGAGCAAGACGGCTATCATTGGGAAAAGATGATTGTTGAAAACTTCATGCATAAGCAATCTGCCCATATTGCCCAAGGTGTTGATGCCGATGGCAATAAAGACGAAGGTGCAGGGGATCAGGGGATCATGTTTGGTTATGCGTGTACAGAAACCGATGTGCTGATGCCTGCACCAATTTTGTATTCCCACCGGATATTAAAATCATTGGCAGAAGCGCGGCATTCAGGGCAAGCGGATATCCTTGGCCCTGACAGCAAATCACAGATCACTTGTGTTTATGAAAATGGTGTTCCGACTAGGGCCTCAAGCATTGTTGTCTCAACCCAGCATACCGAAGGCAGTGAAAACAAAGTCCGTGATCTGGTGCGTGAGCATGTGCTTAAAATCCTACCTGACGGCTGGATGTGTGATGAGGATGAGTTTTATGTCAATCCCACAGGCAAGTTTGTAATAGGTGGGCCAGATGGTGACGCTGGTCTGACAGGCCGCAAAATCATCGTGGATACTTATGGTGGTGCTGCCCCACATGGGGGCGGGGCATTTAGTGGCAAAGACCCGACCAAGGTGGATCGCTCGGCCGCTTATGCCGCGCGATATCTGGCGAAAAATGTGGTAGCTGCAGGGCTTGCAGAGAAATGTGTGATACAACTGTCTTATGCGATTGGGGTGTCAAAGCCATTATCAATTTATGTTAACACCTTAGGAACGGGTAAGGTTGAAGACAGCCGTTTTTCGGCTATCCTGCCGGATATTATGGATTTATCCCCCAGAGGAATTCGGCAGACCTTAAAGCTGAATGCGCCAATTTATGCGGCCACTGCGGCTTATGGTCATTTTGGCCGCCACCCGGGTGAGGCTGGCCCTGGAACCTTCACATGGGAAGATACCAACCTGACTGATGCGATTATGAAAGCTGTTTAACAGCAAAGTGTCAAAAAAGCATGACAACAAAGGACGGCAAACGCAAGGCAGTAGAACAGCCCCAATTTTATGGCAGAAGGCGTGGCCGGAAACTACGTCCAGCCCAAGAATTAGCGTTACATGAGGGGATGGAGGGCTACTAAGCGCTCCAGTAACTTTAAGTCGCTATAGAATGGGACCTGGTCAACGTGCGGATGTGCTTGTTGATTTGACAGGTTCGTTTGGTGAAAACTTTCAATTGATGAGTTTTGGATCCGAGTTACCAAATGCAT
>JALRFL010000243.1 GCA_023259875.1 Alphaproteobacteria bacterium | reverse complement strand
CCGTGAAAATCCTCAAGGGCCTCAAGCCCTATTTCGAAGAGCATCACAGCGTGAAATACACCGCCGATGCGATCAAATCAATCGCTTCCTCAAGGGTAAGGGTATCGGGATCAAGCGCTTTCGGGATTGTGGCGCGGATCTTATCATGCTCAACATAAGGCCCAAAACGCCCTGATTTCAACATGATAGCGCCGCCATCAGGGTGATCCCCCATGCTGCGGCCAGCCTTTTGCCCTGACTTGGCGATAGCATCAATGGCAAAGTTCAGCCCTATGGTCAAAACGCTGTCGTCATCAGGAATGCTCACATAAGCATCACCAAACTTAATAAATGGGCCATAGCGGCCGATCCCTGCGCTAATCATCGCGCCGCTTTCCGGATGAACCCCGATCTCACGCGGCAGATGAAGAAGACCAAGGCCTTGCTCAAGGGTCAGATGAACAACATCCATCTTTTTTGGAATAGCCCCGCGTTTGGGTTTCTTTGTCTCGGCGTCACCAAGCTGAATATAGGCGCCATATGGCCCTTTACGCACCAGAACAGGCAGGCCGGTGTCGGGGTCTTGGCCAAGAAGCTTATCGCCATCGGCAAGCGCCTCTTGCTGGTCGTCGCCTTCTTGCCCAATCGGTCTGGTATAGCGGCAATCCGGATAATTTGAACATCCGATAAACGCCCCAAAACGGCCAACTTTTAATCCTAGCCGCCCATTATCACAATTGCTGCACACGCGAATAGGTTTGCCCTGATCATCTTTAGGAAAGAAATGCGCTTCTAGCAACGGATCAATGGTTTCAAGAATGTTTTGACGGGTAAGGTCTTGGGTGCTGTCCACCGTGGTCTTAAAATCATTCCAGAATTGTCTTAACAGGGTTTTCCATTCCAGCTTGCCATCCGAAATGCGATCCAGATCATCTTCAAGCCGTGCCGTAAATCCATATTCCACATATCGCGCAAAAAAGCTCTCAAGAAAGGCAGACACAATGCGCCCTCGTTCTTCGGGGATAAAACGCCGCTGATCTTTGAGGATATAACTGCGTTCTTGGAGTTTCTGCAAAATGCTAGCGTAAGTTGAGGGGCGCCCAATGCCTAATTCTTCCATCTTTTTGATCAGGCTGGCATCGGTGTAGCGTGGCGGCGGTTGGGTAAAATGCTGATCAGGGGTAACGCTTTTTGCTGTCACCGCGTCACCACTAGCCAAAGGAGGCAGAATGCTATTGGCGTCGTCATCCCCGTCACCGGTTGAAGATGCGCTGTCCTGATCATCACGGTCTTCACGATAAAGCGACAAAAATCCATCAAAAACAATGATTGACCCATTAGCACGCAAGGTGGCCTTGCCGTTTTGATCCGCGATATCAACAACGGTTTTATCCAATTCCGCTGATGCCATTTGGCTAGCCAGTGTTCTTTTCCAGATCAGCTCATAAAGCTTAAACTGTTCATCATCCAGCCATTGCCGCATCGCTGATGGGTGGCGATGGATGGCAGTCGGGCGGATAGCCTCATGGGCTTCTTGGGCATTGGCGGCTTTTGATTTGTAGGCGCGTGGGCTGGTTGGCACATAGCGCGTGCCTTTGAAGTCAAGAATTTCAGAGCGAATAGCCTGCACCGCATCATTTGAAAGCTGAACCCCATCGGTTCGCATATAGGTGATCAATCCTGTGGTTTCAGTTCCGATATTAACGCCTTCATAAAGGC
>JALRFL010000199.1 GCA_023259875.1 Alphaproteobacteria bacterium | reverse complement strand
TAAAGCGTTCATAATGCCCCAAATCCAGATCGGTTTCTGCCCCATCATCGGTGACAAAAACCTCACCATGTTGGGTCGGGCTCATCGTGCCAGGGTCAACATTGAGATAAGGGTCAAGTTTGCGAAGGCGGATTTTATATCCACGCGCCTGAAGCAACGAACCCAAAGCGGCAGAAGCCAATCCCTTTCCAAGGGATGAGACCACACCACCAGTAATAAAAACAAAACGCGGCATGGGAAATATCTATACCAAGGATAGCCTTCTGTTCCTAGTCAGAGAAAAGGATTATTTTATTGATCTGCTGGAACCGTTGGAATTGCTGGACTTTGTGTTGAAGTTTCGGCTTCGCTTGTGATCTCATCAAGTAGCGATGGTTCTACCGCCGTCCGTCCGCTGAGAATCGCAAGGATAATCGAAGTTGAAAAAAACGCTACCGCAAGAAAAGCCGTAACCCGTGTGAGCAAATTTGCTGTGCCGCGCGCGGTCATAAATCCACCGCCCTGTCCGCCGCCGCCAATGCCAAGGCCGCCACCTTCGCTTCGCTGAAGCAAGATAACGAATACCAGCGATATTGCGATCAAAATATGAATGGTTAAAATTATTATGCTCATAGTCTCAAACTTTCAGTTACTCGCCTTCTATAATAGAAGCCTAAGGGAAGTTCCAGATAAAAATCAGTTTTCTGCGGCAAGGGTGATGGCATTAATGCTGTCCGCGTCTAAACTTGCCCCCCCAACCAACACACCATCCACTTGTTCTAAGGCTAGTAACGCGCTGGCATTGTCAGGGTTAACCGACCCCCCATACAGCACTGGCACATCCTTAAGGCCCAAGTCTTTCAGATAATTATGAATAGCCTGATGCATTGCCGCAACATCTGAGGGGGTGGCGGTCATTCCTGTTCCTATTGCCCACAAAGGTTCATAAGCAATAGCAAGCTTGTCGGCATCAACCTGTTGCGGCAATGATGCCGCTAGCATAGCGGTAACCGTTGCTTCAGCCTTACCGCTTTCTCGTTCTTCCAGATTTTCCCCCACACATAGCATGACAGACAGCCCTTCGGCCTGCGCCGCTTTTGTTTTGGCGGCCACCTTTTCAGAGTGTTCCATGTGATTCTGCCTGCGTTCCGAATGACCAACCAATACCCATTGGCAACCAGCCTCAACCAGCATTGCGGCAGACACATCACCTGTATGGGCACCACTTGCGGCGTCATGGCAATCCTGCCCCCCAAGCGTGATATGAACTGTTTGCCCTATGTGATCTCTGGTTGTTCTTGCTAGATCAATCAAGGTGAATGAGGGAAAAACAATCCGCGACACCTTATCGCTAACGGGGCAAGAGCCCATTTCTGCCAGCAATTGTTCAGCCGATAGGCGATCCAAATTCATTTTCCAATTACTGGCAATAATCATCATGATAATCCTTATTGTCCGTCGCAAGAGTTGCGATATGGATAACAGGCAAAACCGCATCCTGCTATTTGCAATCAGATGGTTATCTTTTATGATATTTTCCTGACCACAAGCAACCTTAAACCGATTCTCTGCCGTGACTTTATGATCATCTCATGCTAGGCAGAAAGAAGAACATGACAATAGGGTAAAGAGATATGCTTCAAGCGCTTCGTAATGGAACCAAATCCAATTTGATGCGAGCTTTTCTGCTCGTTCTTGTTGTTGGGTTTGGGATGTGGGGAATTGGTGATATTTTCCGCTCAAGCCCGAATGATCAGAATGCGATCACAGTTGATCAGATCACGGTCAGCGCAAACGAAGTGGCAATCACATTTGATCAGGCCAGACGCTTTTACTACCCTGACCTGAACAACAATGAGGCCGTTGCCATTGGCTTGATGGATCAAATCATGGCAGAGCTGATTGAACGTTCTCTATTTGAGGCAGAGGCCGCACGCCTTGGCCTCACCGTGACGCGGGATATGGCAAAACAATCGCTGATCAGCAATCCCTTGTTTCAAGATGCTACCGGAAAGTTCAACCCATTGCTGATGCGTGATATTTTGGCTCGCCGTGGGATCAGTGAAGATCAGTTAATTGCCGATATCGGCTATGCCGAAAGACGCAATCAAGTGATCGCGGCGATTGCCTCTGGGGCGGAATATTCCCCTGTGTTAGCGGATAGCATGGCCAAATGGCTAGCCCAGCAACGCCAAGTTCATTTTGCCGCCATCGCTATATCACCTGATCAAGTCGCTGACCCCGGTGAAGGGGTGCTAGCAGACTGGTATAAGGACAATCAGGATATGTTTGACGCGCCAACCATGCGGTCGGTGACGGCGGTGGTTTTATCGCCTGATCATTATCTTCAAAATGTGGTGGTCACCCAAGCCGAATTAGAAAATACCTTTGCGGAAAGAAAACAATCTTTTTCCGTTCCTGAACGGCGCGATTTTTTACAGATGGTGTTACCTGATATGGCAACCGCAGAAGCGGCGCGCCAACGCCTGATCGCTGGTGAAGATTTTGCCGCCGTGGCCGCAGAGGTGTCAGGTGACACCCTTGAGGACATTACTTTTGCTGGGATAACTCAGGAAGATTTGCCCGATGATCTGGCGGCCACCATCTTTGCTGGTGCAGAGGGGGATATTACCGCCCCTAGCCAGACCCCATTTGGTGTTTATATTTTTGAGATCACAGCCATTCAGGCGGCAGAAATCCCATCCTTTGAAGATGTCCGTGTGAGGCTGGAAGAAGAGCTAAAAATTGAAATGGCGATTAACCAAGTCTATGACAGCATCACCATTTTTGAAGAAGCACAAGATAGTGGCGCCACCCTAGAAGAAGCGGCGAAAGCCGCCAAGGCTCAACTGATCAATATTGAGGGGATGAACCAAAACGGCCTCGACGAAAATAACAATTTAGCCAATGACATTGCCACCAGCACAGGGTTCCGGTCTGCGGTATGGCAACAAGAGATTGGTATCGAAGGGATGCTGATCGCGGATGAGGATAACACCTATTTTGCCCTGCGCGTGGATAGGGAAACCGATGCCCGATCACGCGATCTGGATGAGGTCAGGGGTGACGCCATTAGCGCATGGAAATTAGAAACGGCGATTGCCCGTGCCAAATCCCAAGCCGAAGAAATTATTGCCGCTGATGATTTTGAAGCAGCGGTGAAATCCGCTGGGGCAAGCCTTCAGCAATCTTCGCCTTTTCTGCAATCGGGAATTGGGCTTGATCATGAAGAATCCAGCCTGATTGCCTCGGCAAGTTTTTCGATTGAGGTGGGTGATAAAACCCTCGTCGAAACAGGCGGCGATGCCATAATCGTTGTAAAATTGAATGATATTATCGCAGGTGATGATGATACCATTGCGCTAAGGAAAGATCAGCTGTTGGCAGATTTCAAAGATCATCTTGTCGCCGATACCGAAGATGGCATTGCTAAGGGGCTGACCACACTTCATGCGGTAGAGGCCAATCCGAACGCCGTTGTGCGGTTATTGATCGGGTCTATCAACTGATGCGCATGATGCCAGATTTGGACAGCATTCGGTCTCACCTTGCGGCTGGCAAGGCAACCCTCATGCATACCGAATTGGTGGCAGACCTTGAAACTCCGGTTTCTATTATGCTGAAGCTGGGGATTGATACGCCTTATCACTGTTTGCTGGAATCTGTCGAAGGGGGAAATGTCAGGGGCCGCTTTTCGGTGATAGCCCTTGATCCTGATTTGATTTGGACGGTGCGTGGCGAAACCATCACCACGCATGACGGCAATGGCAATCTGATTGCTGAAGAAACTGGTCATGCGTTTGACCATTTGCGGCGACTGATGGCAGCATCTGCCATTGATATTCCTGATGATCTGCCGCCTATGTCTGCTGGTCTGTTTGGATATTTCGGATATGAAATGATCCGCTATATGGAAAATATCCCAAACAGCAATCCAGACGAACTCAATACTCCGACCTCATGCCTGATGCGGCCATCGGTGGTGGTAATTATTGACCGGCTTAAAGATAGCATGCGGATTGTTACCCCTATCCGTCCCGATAGCCACCAAGGGGATCATGACGCGGCGATATCTGATGCCTCAAAACGGCTTCAGCGGATCATTGATAAACTCGGCGCGGCGTTACCATCTCGTGCTAAGCCTGATCATCAACAACCCTTACCTGAAGTAACCGCCAATATGCCAAAATCCAGCTATCTGGATATGGTGAAAAAGGCCATTGATTACATCAAAGCCGGCGATATTTTTCAGGTGGTTCTCTCGCAACGGTTTTCTGTCCCCTTTTTCAAACACCCCTTTACGCTTTATCGTTCACTTCGGCGTCTTAACCCTTCGCCCTTTTTGATTTATTTTAATATGGGTGGGCTTTCGCTGGTGGGCTCAAGCCCTGAAATTCTGGTGCGTCTGCGCGAAGGTAAGGTCACCATTCGTCCTATCGCTGGCACACGCCCTCGCGGCAAAACCCCCGAAGAAGATCAAGCCTTGGCAAAAGATTTGCTAAGTGACGCCAAAGAAAGAGCCGAACATTTGATGCTTTTGGATTTGGGGCGTAACGATGTTGGGCGCGTATCCAAACCCGGTACCGTCAAGGTTGTTGATCACTTTAATATTGAACGTTACAGCCATGTCATGCATATCGCCTCAGAGGTGCAAGGTGAGGCAAGAGACGAGTGTGACGCGATTGATGCCCTTAAGGCTGGATTTCCTGCTGGCACCCTCACAGGCGCACCCAAAATCCGAGCCATGGAAATTATTGATGAATTAGAACCTACTCAACGCGGCCCTTATGGCGGCGCGGCCGGATATATTTCTGGTAATGGGGATATGGATACCTGTATTGTGCTTCGAACCGCTTTGATCAAGGATGATATGTTGCATATTCAGGCTGGCGCTGGTGTGGTTTATGACAGCGTTGATGAAAATGAGTACCAAGAATGTGTCAATAAAGCCATGGCAGTCATTCGTGCCGCCGCAGAAGCCGTGGAGATGACCGAAGAATAGATCCTTTAGTTTTAGGGTGTTTTGCGTATGTGTCGGATCTTATTTGGAATCATATTGCTTGCCTTGACCAGCTCTGTGGTCATGGCGCAGACGGTGAACTCTAACACCTCTATCATCAACAAAGGCAAGCTTAGCGAACAAGCCGCGATCTGTGCCGCCTATGCCATTGTGATGGAAAAGGTCACGCTTATTAACCCCAAAGACAGCCTGATCTGGGAAATGCGGCGCCAAGATATCACCAACCAATGGCAAGCCTATCTGGAAACCCAAACAGGACAGAGCGTATCCCCATCTTCTCTTGACGGTATCGTCAAAAATTACGGACGCTGGATGACGGATAAGATTTTTTTCCCTGATCCCAATTCGCAAGAAACGGTCACCCCATCATCTGAAGAATCGGTTCAGCAATATATCACCTCTTTTTGTCCAGCCATGTTCAGGCAGGCCGATGCGCGCATTGCTATGATGCGGCCAGATTTGTATATGAAGAAAAACCCGAACCTCGAAGATGAGGCCAATACTGATAACAATATGGCATCAGCAAATGGCCTGAATGTTCCGCATCAGCTGAATGACAGTCTGATTGATGGGCGCGGAGATACCTCAGAAACTGAACCCCCTACAACGACATCTCAAGCATCAGCGGTTGATACGCCCCCCTCACCGCCTCATCAGCCGCAGGTGGTTATTCAGCTAGCGGCCTATAAACTGCTTATCCATGCCGAAAGCGGAAGGGATGTGTTTGATCTGAAGATGGCGGATATGACCTCCCCTCCTCGTCTTGTGATTGAGATGCCACAGAATAGCGATGAGGGGTATTTTCGTGTTGTCAGCACCCCAATGCCGCGCGATGAAGCAAAGGCCACTTGTGCGCGTTTAGAGAAGCGTCAAATCGGTTGTATTATTCGTTTAATTGAATAAAATTAAACCTCTTAATTCTCTTTTCAGGAATAAGGCATGATTTCCCCCGAATGGTGGATTGCCGCCACAATCTTTGCCGCGTTAACGCAAACCTTCCGCAGCGCTATTCAGCGCCAGATGAAACCCGTCCTTGGGGATGATGGGGCAAGTTATATTCGGTTTCTTTATGCCCTGCCTTTTGCATGGCTTATGGTTTATGGCTATCATTTCATAACAGATGTGGGATTTCCATCCACCACCTTTCGGTTTTGGATATGGGTTAGTCTAGCTAGCATCACGCAAATCTTGTTTACCGTTTTGTTGATCCGGATTTTTTCGCGCCGCAGTTTCGCCGCAGGAACGGCTTTTTCAAAAACAGAGGTTTTGCAAGCCGCGATCTTAGAGGCCATCATTTTAGGGGTTATGGTGTCCCTTTTGACCGGGCTTGCCATTATCCTTGGTGTGATTGCCGTGGTCATGCTGTCCTTTGCAAAATCGGCACTAACAAAACAGGATATCTTCCAGTCTCTTTTCTCTCGCACCTCGGCCATTGGGCTGGCTAGCGGAACATTTCTAGGGCTTGCAACGGTCTGTTATAAAGCCGCCGCCATATCCCTTGAAGGCGGCGATTTGTTTATGCGCGCGGTTTATACTGGCGGCATAGCCACTCTGATCCAAGTCGTGATGATGGGCGGCTGGATGCTGATTTTCACGCGGCCGCAACTGGTGGCCAGTTTTGTTCATTGGCGCGGTTCTATTTGGGCAGGTCTCTTTGGGGCATTAGCCACCGTGGGATGGTTCACTGCCTTTACCCTGCATAGTGTTGCGGCTGTTCGTGCGGTTGGTCAGATTGAGCTATTAATTTCACTTGGCGTATCGTTGCTATGGTTTCGGGAAAAAACAAACTGGACAGAAGCTCTGGCCATTATCATGCTAACGATTTCAATTATTATGGTTCTGATGGGATCATAATGATGTCGCGTCATTCTTTTTTTTCTGTCACATCGCTAACCCTGATGAGGGCGTTATGACTTCGCTTCGGGTCAGCTTACTTTTGCTTGCATGGATTGCCGCCATTCTGCAAATCATCTTTGGTCAGCATGTTGAGATCCTCAGCAATCTCGGCGCCATCTTGCTTGGGGGATTTTTGCTTATCATCCTGCCGCAATTAAAATGGGACAGCTATGTGATCCTTGTCATGCTAGGCGTTATGGGCTGGTTTTTGCTTGATGGTTTGCCGTCGCAGGAGCTTTTGTTTTCAGGGGGGCGATTTATCCTCATCTTTGTTGCCTTGATTGCCACCATGACCCTCTCAAAAGCCACCGCAAGCACCATGCCTTCTGTGCGATTGACGCAACGCAAATTAGCCTTACTGACCCCTGAGGCCTCGTCTGCCGGATTACAGATCGCAGGCCATGTTTTTGGCGGCATTATCAACACAGGCAGTTTTGCGGTATTGTCTGCCGCCTTACCTAGGGACAGTGATGATCATCGGCGCAAATTGGCCGCCGAAGCCGCTTTACGCGGCATGGTAACTTCTGCTGTGTGGTCGCCATTCTTTGTCGCCTTTGCGGTTGGTGAGGGGTTTGTCGGCACGACCTATGCTTGGGTTGCCATGGCAATAGGCCTCGCGACCTCGGTCATATTCACCTTAATATGTTGCTATGTGTTTAGTCCGCAATTTAGCTGGAACACGATCCGCACCTCGCTGGCTTGTCTTGCCCCTATTTCTATGCGTGTGATTATTGTCTTGGCCACTGTGCTTGGGTTTGCCTTAGGGTTTAACCTTACGGCATTATCCGCCGTGGTCATTTCCATGCCGATTCTGGTCTTAGTGCAATTTGCCCGTCATCCCGGCAATATTCACCGTATCATCACCTCAACCCATACTGGATTAGCGCAGATTTCTGATGATCTCATCATCATTAGTGGGGCCATGTTTATTGGCTATATTGCTATCCATACCGACGGGTTGGAACGCATGGGGCTCATCGGGGAACATAGTATGTATCCCGGCTGGATTGCGTTGATCTCAACCCCTGTGGTGATGATGCTGGCGTCCGTTGTGGGGATTCATCCCGTCATTTCAAGCACCGTGATGTTGGCGTTGTTCAGCTATGGCGGCGCGGCGGTTCATCCTGCCCTATTAATGCATAGCCATTTGATTGGTTGGGGGGCTGGCACCATGAGCTCGGTGGCCTCATTATCTGTGATAACCTGTGCTAGGCTTTATCGCGTCAAAAGCACGAGCCTAGCACTAGGCCATAATATGATCGTAGCGTTTTTGTTTGCTTTGCTTGGCGGTGGGGTGCTCAGCCTGTTAAATCTGCTGATTTATCAGCCTTAACCGCCAAGGAATAAGCGTCCAACATCTGGGTTTTTAAGCAATTTGTTACCTTCATCGGCAAGCGCGGTTTCGCCTGACACCAGAACATATCCAATATCCGCAAAATCCAGACCTTTTTTGGCGTTCTGTTCCACCATAATAATGGTTTTGCCATCATTTTTCTGAAGATCGTAAAGAATCTCAAACACCATATCAATAAATCGTGGCTCAAGACCGATAGACGGCTCATCAACTAGCAAAACCTCTGGGTTCATCACCAAAGCGCGTGAAATTTCAAGCAATCTGCGTTCACCACCTGAAAGCACGCCTGCTGGCTTGTTACGGCGTTCCGCTAACCGGCTATACTTATCAAAGACAAGCTCTGCCGCCGCTTTTGCTTCGGCTGGCCGACCTTTGAGGAAACCGCCCATCAGCAGGTTTTCTTCAACTGTCATCTGCGGAAATACCGATTTGTCCTGAAGGATATAGGCAATGCCAGCCGTCGCTAATTTCTCTGAAGGTTTGAGCGAGGTAACATCACGGCCGTTTATCGTAATTTTGCCAGAGAAAATATTCGTAAAGCCAAAAATTGAATGAAGAACCGTGGATTTCCCAGCTCCATTTGGCCCGATCAAGCATAAGGATTGGCCTTGCCCAACGCGCATGGAGAAATTATGCAAAATTTCCATCTTGCCATAACCTGCGCGCAGGTCTTCGATCTGAAAGAAAACATCATCCTTTGCCAGCTTATCAAGGTCAGCTTTAGACGGCCCTTTAGCAGCAATGTTCGCCGCCTCTTTCGCCACCTGATCAACGGACATAACCACATTAACACTGCCTGCACCGTAGCCGGATATCTTCGTTGCCGCCGCGGATGCTCTAGAGGTGGATTTTGCCGCGGATGCTCTCTTGGCTGGAGTTTTCTTGGCTGGAGTTTTCTTGGCTGGAGTTTTCTTGGCTGGAGTTTTCTTGACGGGGGCTTTCTT
>JALRFL010000197.1 GCA_023259875.1 Alphaproteobacteria bacterium | reverse complement strand
TGGTACATTCACCGATATTATTTTAGAAAATCATGATGCCGATAAAAACGAAGTTACGGTAACTAAAGTATCTAGTACGCCACATGATCAGTCCGAAGGCGTGGTCAAGGGGGTGTTACAGGTATGTCAATTGGCTGGGGTTAAACCATCTGATATTGATATGCTCTATCATGGGACAACCGTGGCAACCAACATGGTGATTGAACGCGATGGGGCAGAGGTTGGGATGCTGACCACACGCGGGTTCCGCGATATTCTTCATATGGCTCGCCATAAGCGCCCTCATAACTTTAGTCTTCAATATGAAGTGCCATGGCAGTCCAAGCCACTGGTCAAGCGGCGTAATAGAATTCCTATTACTGAACGCCTTATGCCTCCGACAGGAGAAATTGAAGTTCCAATGAATGAAGATGAGGTGCGTGCAGCAGCAGAATTGCTGAAAAAGCGCGGGATTAATTCTATTATTATCGCCTTCCTGTTCTCATTCCTGAATAATGATCATGAAATGCGGGCTAAGGAGATCGTGTCCTCTATTCATCCTGATGCCTATATTTATACCTCGTCAGAGGTGGTGAATGTGATCCGGGAATATGAACGCTTCAGCTCAACGGCGATGAATGCTTATATTGGCCCCAAAACCGCTAGATATCTGTCTAATCTGGAAAACCGGCTGAAAAAAGAAGGCATCAACAGTCAGGTAAGAATTATGCAGTCTAATGGCGGTATTTCTACCATTGAAAATTCATCTGACCGGCCAATTGGATTGTTGTTATCTGGGCCTGCTGGTGGTGTTATCGGTGCGCGTTCGACAGGGGAGCAGAATAATATTTCCAATATCATTACCATTGATATTGGCGGAACATCTGCCGATATTTCGGTGATACAAAATGGTGATCTTCGCATCAAAAATCCTCGCGATACCGAAGTTGCTAGCCTGCCAGTGTTGGTACCAATGCTTGATATTGATGCTATTGGTGCTGGGGGTGGTTCTATCGCCTATATTGATAACGGCGGCGCATTCCGCGTAGGGCCAAAATCAGCAGGTGCTGTCCCAGGACCGGCATGTTACGGTAATGGCGGTGAGCATCCAACGGTGACGGATGCACAGGTTGTTCTGGGCCGATTGGATCAGGAACAGTTCCTTGGTGGTGATATTGTCATTAAGCCAGAGCTGGCTGAAAAAGCCATCAAGACACATATTGCTGATCCTTTGGGCATGTCTGTCACGGAAGCGGCCTTAGGTATTCTGAAAATTATCAATAATAATATGGCGCTTGCAATTAATTCTAACTCTGTTGCCAAAGGGATTGACCCAAGAGGGTTTACATTGATGGGATTTGGAGGTGCAGGGCCATTGCACGCGGTTGCACTAGCCGAAATGATTTCAGCAAAGAATATCATTTCCCCATCACAGCCGGGTATTACCGCCGCATTAGGATTGTTGGTTTCTGATCTTAAATATGAATATACGCGGTCGGTTCTTATCCCTCTTAATCAGGCATCTGATAATGATCTGGCGCAAATTAACCAGATTGTTGAAGACCTGAAAGCAGAGGCGGATCAACAGCTTGATCAGGATAATGTGCCCAAAGATAAACGCCAATACGAATATATTATGGAATGCCGTTATCTGGGTCAGGGCTTTGAGTTAAGGGCAAAAATGCCAAATGAGCCATTAACAACAAAGAATGTCCAACATGTTATTGATAATTTCTATGATGTCCATAAACAGCAATATGGTCACGCCTTTAAAGACCAGATTACTGAGGCAATTACCGTTCGTGTAGTTGCATCTGCTGATGTTGAGAAATTACAGCTTAATAAACTGGAAAAAGGTGGCAGCAAGAATCCGGAATATGCGCATCTCTATAACAGAGATACCGTATTTGACGATAATAAAGCGGTTTCTACCCCGCGTTATGATCGTGGCAAGCTGAAATCAGGGGATACAATTAGTGGCCCTGCCGTTGTGACACAGCACAACTCAACTACCATTATTCCACCAGATTATACGGCCACTATTTTAGAAGTTGGCGATATTCTGATTGAAAAAAACTGATTTAGGGAATGGAGATTAAAACATGACTAGAGAAATTGATCCAATTACCTTACAGGTCATCGGTGGTGCCTTGCATTCCATCGCTGAACAAATGGGTAACGTGCTTTACCGGATGAGTTATTCTTCCATTATTCGCGAAAGTCAGGATTTAGGTGCAGGGTTGTTTGATATTGATTTCAACACGCTTTGTGAGTCCGATTCCACACCGATGCATATTGGTTCACTACCGGGCTATCTTCGCGGAATTGCAGAAACGATCCCACTTGATGGATGGGCGCCGGGCGATTGCGTTGTGCATAACCATCCCTATAAAGGGGCGTCGCATTCACCGGATATCGCGGTTGTTATGCCAGTATTCCATAAAGGTGAGTTAGTCGGATTTTCTGCAAATACCGCGCACCATGTTGATATTGGCGCGGCGACACCCGGGCTGATTATTGATGTGCCGGATATGTGGGCAGAAGGCATGCTGCTTGATGCCGTTAAACTCTTTGAGGGCGGCAAGCGTGTTGAGTCCATGTGGAAATATATTCGTGATAACACACGCGTGCCCGGACTGGTGATGGGTGACCTCGAGGCTCAGATCGCTTCAGCAGAGCTAGGGGTTCGGCGTTTTGAAGAATTGATTGAAAAATATGGTAAGGATGATGTGATTGCTTCATGTAATCAGCTAATGGATTACACGGAACGGTTAATGCGGCGGGAAATTGCTAAAATTCCAGATGGTGAATATTTTGCCGAAGGCTTTTTAGATGATGATGGCCGAAACAGAGACAAAACCCTGCCAATTAAGGTATGTGTCCGAATTAAGGGTGATGATGTTGAGGTTGATTTGACGGGGTCATCGGATCAGGTGCCAACCGCTTTCAATGTGCCATATGATGGTTCAACAATGGTGGCGGCATTTTTCGTCTTCCGGGCGATGTTGCTTGATACCTATACATTAGAAGAATATGTGCCCCAGAATGAAGGATCATTCCGCCCCATTAAGGTAACGGCACCAAAAGGGTCTATCTTTAATCCGATTGCCCCTGCTGCCGCCGAAGCTCGTTTCTGTCAGATTCAGCGTATGGCGGACTTGGTGATTAAGGCACTTAGCCCTGTGATTCCTGAAAAATCAACCGCTGGTAATGCGGCCACTCTGTCCTTTGCGGCATATTCAGGGGTGCGTCCAAGTGGTGATTATTGGGTGTTCCTTGAGGTGAATGAAGCGGCCACAGGGGGCAGACCATATTCTGATGGTGTCGATACCGTCGAAGAATTGATGCGGAACACAAGAAATAATCCGCTAGAAGACCTTGGCATGCATCTGCCATTGATTTGTGACCGCTATGAGATCAGAGATGACGCCCCTCCTGGAGCAGGTAAATTCCGGGGTGGAGCAGGCGTCATTAAATCACAACGTTATCTCACCCCTGGATTTATGACCCATGAATCCGATCGTCATTTGGATGCCCCATGGGGTGCCTTTGGTGGAAAGCCGGGCGCGGTTGGAAAGATGGAAATCTATAACATTAAAGACCCATCAAAAGTTCGTCAGGAATATGCCAAGTTTTCAGGGCTGAGAACCGAAGAAGGTGATGTTGTGTCTTATATCTCCCCTTCAGGTGGCGGCTTTGGCAGCCCGTTAGAACGCGACACAGACAAAGTGCTTGATGATGTGC
>JALRFL010000155.1 GCA_023259875.1 Alphaproteobacteria bacterium | reverse complement strand
AGCCGCAGGCATGCGCCTGCTGCGCCAGCGCCCATCCCAAACCGGAGGCCGCACCGGTAATCAATGCTGTCTTCATGAGGCCTGCCTCACGCCGGTACCCGCCAGATAAAAGCGAAACACTTCTTCTGAACTCTTTCTGGGCTGATAGCCAAATTCGGCTTTCACGTCACAGTCCCCGGGGTCAAGGTGATGGAATTGGCATAAAGCACGAGTGCCGCCTCACTCATTTCGCCGGTATGAATCTGAAACAGGCGAGGTTGAACCTTACCTGTGATAATAATTTTCACTGTTTGAACATTTGCGAGGACAATCTGATAAATCAGCCATAACCAATAAAGCGGTAAACGCGCCATCAGATGCAAGGGCAGGCCTTCGTCATCAATGGCATTCATGCGATGCGACATCCAAACGCAAAAGAAAACCGATGCCACACCAAAGCCAATCAGCAAGCTGGTATAATGACCAGAGAGCAAAAGCCACGCCGCCATTAATATAGCAAATAAAATGATCCCGCGTGTCATGGTCTTACTAAACATCCCCTGAAATACAAAATGTGGTAAGCGAATTAAACCGAAACCCTTGGGCTTTATCAACTAAAATCATGACTAAAGAATAACGACCTACGACAAAATGCGCATTTTTTTTGATGCTATGTTATGTTATGTCATTGCATGACACAGGAATGAATAGTCACAGTGTCGTTAAGACAAATCAAAGGGGGATTACCAATGGCAAAAACTGATAAAGATCGACCATCTCATGTTCCGGCTGAAAACGAATATCACCATTTTCATTGGACATTAGCAGCAGCACTGATTGGCATCATTGCGGCGATTTATCTTTTTGTATCGGTGAACGGGTAAAGCCACCCGAAAGAAAAGAAAAGGGGCAGAAACATCTGCCCTTTTATTTTTTATTCTGGATCGACAGAAAATCTGCCAAAAGCGGTAATAGCAATAATCAGACACACAGGAAAACCGATAACCAGAATTAGCCCAAGTGTTGCGTCCATGGTATTCTCCGTTAATTGTGAACGATAAACCCTAGCCTATCCTTTTGAGAAACTCCAGAACAAATGAGTAATTTTCCTATCATCATGGCCGCCCCCAATGGGGCGCGCAAAACCAAAGATGACCACCCTAATCTTCCCCTAACCATAGAGGAAACGGTTGAGGAGGCTAAGCGCTGTTTTGATGCTGGGGCAAGCATTCTCCACGCCCATGTCAGAGATGATAACGGCAAGCATAGTTTGGATTCCAAATTATACGCAAAACTGATTGAGGATATGCATAAAGCGTTGCCGCAAATGCTGGTACAAATCACCACAGAATCCGCAGGCATTTTTACCCCTGCGGATCAGGCGCGTTGCTTGATTGAGGTTAAGCCTGATTTTGCCTCAGTGGCGGTGCGCGAAATGACAGGCAATGGCAGTGAAAAAGATATACAATTTGCCCAAGAGATTTATGCCAAGGTTTCAGACCAAGGCACCGCGATCCAGCATATTGTCTATTCCCCTGATGATCTGGGTGAATTGCTTCGCATAAAGGCTGCTGGCATCTTGCCTGATCGCCCTCTGCATGCGTTATTTGTTCTAGGGCGATATAACCCGGGGTTTGTCTCTGACCCCAAAGAATTGGATTTGTTTTTCACGCATCCTTTGGAAGCCTTATCGTCTTGGATGGTATGCGCCTTTGGCCCTAGCGAATATGACAGCATGATGAAAACCATTAGCCATGGTGGCCACGCTCGCATAGGTTTTGAAAATAATATATATCTAAAGGATGGCCGTGTCGCCGAAAATACGGCAAGTTTAATCAGACAAATCACCGATCATCAGTCGGTGGCATCAAGTGAGGACGCTTATCGCGCCCTCACCTGATAAAAGGATATCAGCGTTAGCCTTTGGAAAACTCGGGATACCCCTCAAGCCCACATTCGGAAATATCAAGACCGTTAATCTCATCCTCTTTTGTGGCACGAACACCAATGGTCATAGCCAAAATAAACCAGACGATTGATGAGGTAACGGTGACAAATGCCCCAATCATCACAATACCTAGCAGCTGAATGGATAAACTGGCCCCATCGTTGCTAAGAACGACAGCAAGCGTTCCATTTTGTAATCCACACTCAATTGCAATTGCTTTTTTTTGAGATATTCCTGTTCCAAAAAATCCTGACCAATAAAAAGCTATTAACATCATTAAAATATTTAAAACAAGAACAACTAGACCTGTTTGAGCAAAATAACTAACGACATT
>JALRFL010000138.1 GCA_023259875.1 Alphaproteobacteria bacterium | reverse complement strand
TGGTCTGCCCGATCATAGGCTTTTGCAACAGCCTTTTGATCTGCTTCTTTTGGTTTTTTCGGCAGATCATATGACGAAACGCTGATGACAAAATCCCGGATGGTCTCTGGGTTTTCCTCATCAAAGCCGCAACTATTTTTGCGTTCAGGCAGAAACAACTCTGCCCCGGTCAAAGGAGGGGAAGACAAGTGAGCACGATCATCATAAGGATCGGTGATCATTCGGTCGATTGGGATATGGCTATCAGCAAGCTGATTCATAAAAGACGAACTGGCGCCGTTTTCAAGGATGCGGCGCACCAGATATGCCAGCAAATCCTGATGCTGACCGACAGGCGCGTAAATCCGCAACGGCGCAAGTGTGGTTTTCCTGATCTCATCATGCACCGCCTCGCCCATGCCATGGAGTTTTTGCAATTCATAAGAAAGAGGCTTTAACGCATCAGCCAGCGATACCACCGCAGACAAGGTATAGGCATTATGGCTAGCAAATTGCGGATGAAAATACGATGACGCCGTCATCAGCCGTCTGGCATGGGCAAGATAGGCAAGATCCGTATGGGTTTTATTGGTGTAAACAGGTAAATCCGCTAACCCTTTTTCTTGGGCAATTTTAATCTCTGTGTCCCAATATGCCCCTTTAACAAGGCGAATAGAAATCCGGTTGCCGTGGGTTTTTGCTTGATCCTCTAACCAGTCTATCACCGCGCCAGCATATCGGGAATAGGCCTGCACTACCAGGCCTAGCCCTTGCCAGCCCTTTAATTCTGGATGCGCTAACAAAGACTGAAAGATATGAAGACTGGCCTTGAGGCGGCCATATTCCTCAGCATCAATGGTAATTGGGATATTATGTTGCCGCGCCTTCAGGGCTAATGCCACCACGCGCCGCGTCAAATCGGTATGGCTAGATGGCCAGTACCGCGATTGAAACCGGCAAGATAAAGCAGATAATTTAATCGACACGCCAGAGTTTTTATTCACATCCTCATGGGCGGCTAAAGCCCCGACTGTATCGATGGCGTGTTCATAGGCGGCATGATAACGATCACAATCTTCATCAGACCTCGCCGCTTCGCCCAACATATCAAAAGAAAACAGCCCCTTTTGTTTACGGGCAGATTGAACAGCGCGGGCAATGGTTTCGGCATAAACAAATTGACCGCCCATCTGCCGCATCGCGGTTTCAATAGCGCGGCGCACCGTCGGCACACCAAGTCTTGATACTGCGGCTTGCAAGCCATCTTTTTGTTTGCTTTTAACAATGCCGCTGGCCAAAGCCAACGCAGAGGTCATGCCCTTCAGGAAACCTTTGGAATTGCCATTAAGCCAATGCCCCGGTGACAATTTATCAAAAATCAAAAAGTCTCGCGTTGTTTTATCCGGCACCCTCAACAAGGCTTCAGCCAATTCCATAATCATGCGGCCTTCGGCGGTTGATAATTTATAGATCGTCATAATCTTTTCAGCCGAAAACAATTTGCTCGTCTGTCTGGCCACTGCAGCCACTTTTCTGGCGTTGTCTAGGACAGCTGATCGCTGTTGGGGGGTAAGCGCAGGATAGGCAAGAAAGTGATCAACTCGCGCGGCTTCGGATTCTGCCTTGCCCAAGGTTGGAAACAGCCCAGCCGCCCATTCACAATCTGGCAGGAAATGTTTTTGCATCTTCATTGGCCTTACCCTTATAAATGTAAGGGGGAAATCACCCCTACTCTTTGGTTAGCAAAG
>JALRFL010000137.1 GCA_023259875.1 Alphaproteobacteria bacterium | reverse complement strand
GGACCTTGAACGCACTGCCGCGATTGCAATGGATGCCTTGCGCCTGCCACCCTCAGATGGGGAGGTCACCAATCTTTCTGGTGGGGAAAAGCGCAGGGTCGCTCTGTGTCAGCTTTTGCTTAGTGCACCGGATATGTTGCTGTTGGATGAACCCACAAACCATCTGGATGCGGAATCTGTCGCTTGGCTTCAGCGGTTTCTTCAGGATTTTCCCGGAACCGTTGTCACGATTACCCACGACCGCTACTTTCTTGATGAAGTGGCAGGATGGATATTGGAATTGGATCGGGGGCAAGGCATACCGTTCAAAGGCAATTATTCCAGTTGGCTGGAGCAAAAACAGAAGCGCTTACAACAAGAAGGCCGCGCAGAAGAGGCAAGGATCAAAACCCTATCCAGAGAATTGGAATGGGTGCGCTCTGCGCCGCGGGCAAGACAAGCGAAATCAAAGGCGCGCTTAACCGCTTATGAACAATTGCTGGAACAACAGCATGAAAGTGTTAGCGAAACCGCGCGCATTTCAATACCGCCAGGCCCAAGACTTGGCAATATCGTGTTAGAGGGCAAGCATATCACCAAAGCCTTTGGCGAGAAATTGCTAATAGATGATTTAGAGTTCCGGTTGCCGCCCGGTGGGATTGTTGGTGTTGTTGGTCCAAATGGTGCTGGGAAAACGACGCTTTTCCGTATGATCACCGGTCAGGATACCCCCGATGAAGGTGAGCTGAAAATCGGGGAAACTGTGGTCATGGCCTATGTGGATCAGTCGCGGGATGCCTTACCTGCGGATAAAACCGTTTGGGAAGTGATCTCAGATGGCCTAGATGAAATTGTGTTAGGTAAGCGCACGGTATCCTCTCGCGCTTATGTTGGTCAGTTTAATTTCAAAGGCACAGATCAGCAAAAGCGCGTAGGTCAGCTTTCTGGTGGTGAGAGAAATCGGGTGCATTTGGCAAGAATGCTGAAATCCGGCTGTAATTTGCTCCTGCTTGATGAGCCGACCAATGATTTGGATGTGGATACCTTGCGTTCTTTAGAAGAAGCGTTGCTTGAGTTTGGCGGCTGTGCGGTGGTGATCACCCACGACCGTTGGTTTCTTGACCGCATTGCCACGCATATTCTCGCCTTTGAGGGGGATAGCCATGTGGAATGGTTTGAAGGAAACTGGCAATCTTATGAAGAAGACCGCAAGCGTCGTCTAGGGGCCGAAGCAGATCAGCCAACACGCATCAAATATAAACCCATTTCGCGTTAAGATCCGCTGTCGTTCCGTGCCATACGCAAGTCTTTACTGCGTTCTCTCAACAGGTCAATCAAGGCGTCAAGATTCCCTTTGTTCTGGCGAATAATCGCCATATTTTCATCTTTTTGGGTGATGAGCATAGATACATTCTCAACGCTAAGATCAAAAATGGTCAAAGGCTCACCAGCAATGTTTCTGATCCGCCACGATATCACCGCATCGGGATAAGTGTTGGTGGTGTCATGAATGATGCCATCAATAATGATCCAATCTTGCCCTTTATTGGCCGCGTTCACATGGTGATATTCTAATGTTCTGAAATAATCAAAATTATTTGCGACTTGAACAATTAACACCTCGCGAAAGGTTTTCAGATAGTCTTGCTTTTGTTCGGGTGAGGCTTTGCGCCAATATGGGCCAATGGTAAAACTGGCAACGCTTTCATAATCAAAAAATTGATCAATGATCCGGTTCGTTTGGTCATGAATTTCTGTGCTGGTGGATTGCTGTTTGGCAATGTCTTGCACCGACGAAACCAGATTGTTGATCATGGCAACACCTTCGTCTAGTCGGTCAACATTGGCAGAAGCTGGCAGACTCATCCCCCCTAACAAAACCGCATAAAGCCAAATGAGCAAACGGCCTTTCCCCATCACTCGCTGATAAAAGCGGTAGGCGAGGGTATCTATGCACCAAAGCTTATTCTTGTGACTGGATAAAGGCATCAAATGGGTCATCCTTGCTCTGATCGTCAGAGTCGCCGATATTGGCGCCGTATTGCAAATATATGGATCGTGTTCGTGAATAAGGATCAAGTGAGCCATATTTCACATCGTTGATCAAATCATAATGATTCCCCCGGTAGGAAACAACACGAACAGGTGGCGAAACGGCGGTAATGGTTGAGGCCGCCGGCGTAGACGCAAACCGCAAAGGATTGGTCACGCTATCCACCAGCCATGCTGAATGAGAACGCGTAGAACCGGGGCCAATAAAAGGCAGAACGATATAGCGGCCTTGCGGCACTTCATAGCCTCGCATGGTGTCCTCAAAGTTCGTCTGAACGGGATCATCGCTGTCATCGGTCAGATCAGCCATGCCAAGGGTTAACCCATTGACCAGAAAACTCAAGACACCAAGCGCCGCGTTTTCTGCATCACCCTGAAGGGCGGAGTTCAGGCTTGTGGATGGTAGAGTTGTCCAGTCTGCAAAATTGGTCATCATATCTTGATTGACCTGCGGCAAGTTGCGATAGCCTTTTGCCGCTGGCTCAACCACAATATCATCCACCTTCATATTAAAGGCAAACATATTGCGATTGAAATCTTCATAAGGATCATTGGTGTTGACGGCCAAATCATCAGGTGCGTTGGCGCAAGCGGATAAACTTGCCAGCAAAGCGAAACAAGCCATATTTCTGATCGTTTGAAACATGGCCATATCATAATGCACTGATGAAGAAAAAGGAACTCCTGCTTATGATAATGCCATAAAGCCCAGAATAATTGGTATTTTCATAGCAGGTGGTCTGTTCATAAATGGCGCATCATGCTAGGAATCGGGGATGCAAACAGAAAGTTTTCTTCCTAAAGATGCGCCCGATACTCCGCCATGGCTTCAGGGGTTAAACGCCCCTCAAAAAAAGGCGGTGGAACATTGTGATGGCCCCTTGCTTGTCCTGTCAGGGGCAGGGACAGGGAAAACTCGTGTTTTGACTTGCCGCCTTGCCAATTTGATCTCCACAGGCAAGGCAAAGCCATGGAATATCCTTGCGGTTACCTTTACCAATAAAGCCGCGCGCGAGATGAAAGATCGCGTTGCTAATATGATTGGCCCTATGGTGGAACAGGTGTGGTTTGGCACATTTCATGCGCTTGCCGCGCGCATTTTACGGCGTCATGCCGAAGCCGTAGGGCTGAAAGCCAATTTTACCATCCTTGATACGGATGATCAGTTGCGCTTGATCAAACAGGTGATGGAAGCCAATCATATTGATGTCAAACGCAACCCTCCGCGCATGGTGTTAGCCATGATCAGCCGCTGGAAAGATAAAGGGCTTACCCCTGATAAGGTCAGCCTTGCTGATGCTAGCAATTTGGTTGAGGGTAGTGGTGCGGATCTCTATGCCCAATATCAACAGCGTTTGCTTGAGCTTAACGCCTGTGATTTTGGTGATCTGCTTTTGCACAATCTGACGCTATTCAATCAGTATCCAGATATTCTGACGGATTATCATCAGCGCATCACGCATGTCATGGTGGATGAATATCAAGATACCAATGTGGCGCAATATTTGTGGATAAGCCTGTTGGTTCAGAAATCACGCAATCTGTGCTGTGTTGGGGATGATGACCAATCCATCTATGGGTGGCGTGGGGCAGAGGTTGCTAATATGCTCCGCTTTGCTGAGATTTACTCCGAAGCCGAAACCATCCGCCTTGAGGAAAATTACCGTTCCACTGGCCATATTCTTGGTGCCGCCTCTGTGCTGATATCCCATAACGAAACGCGATTGGGCAAAACCCTCTATACCGATGATCAGCATGGCGAAAAGGTTCGTGTTAACGGCTTTTGGGATGGGGCGAGCGAGGCGAGGGCCGTGGCCGACCGCATTGAATCCCTTGCCCGACATGAGAATGTGCCACTTGATAGCATGGCCGTGCTGGTGCGGGCAGGATACCAAACCCGCGAGTTTGAAGATGTGTTTATCCGCCTAGGTATCCCTTATCGGGTGATTGGGGCAAAGTTCTATGAGCGACAGGAAATCCGCGATGCTATCGCCTATCTGCGCCTGATTGTTCAGCCTGCGGATGATCTGGCTTTTGAACGCATTGTCAACACCCCCGCCCGTGGGCTAGGCGCGAAAACCATTGCCACTATCCGCAACGCGGCGCGTCAGCAAGGCTTGCCCATGCTGGCGGCGGCAGAAAATATGTTAAGTGATACGACCCTAAAGCCTGCCGCACGCAAGCATTTGGCAGAGTTTGTGAATATGGTTATCACTTGGCGAGGGCAATTAGAACATATCCCCCATACCGAATTGGTCATGACGGTGCTGGACGAATCCGGATACACCACCATGTGGCAAAAAGAAAAAACCCCCGACGCCGAAGGAAGATTGGAAAACCTCAAAGAACTGGTCACCGCCATGGATAGTTTTGAGGATTTGCCCGGCTTTCTTGAACATATTTCTTTGGTCATGGATGGTGACAACACCAATGCTGGGGGTGAGGTGATGTTAATGACCTTACACGCGGCTAAGGGGCTAGAGTTTGATGTTGTGTTCCTGCCATGCTGGGAAGAAGGCGCGTTTCCATCGCAGCGCACCATGGATGAAAAAGGCGCAAGCGGCCTAGAAGAAGAACGCCGACTGGCCTATGTTGGCATCACCCGTGCGCGAAAACAAATTTTTATCTCATATGCGGCGAGCCGCCGTGTCCATGGTCTTTGGCAAAGCGGCATACCCTCTCGGTTTCTTGCAGAATTGCCGGATGAGCATCTGATTGAGGAAACCGAACATGGCATGGCAAGTGGCACTGCCAAGCCGGTAACCTTTGATCATATGCCTATTCCTACCGCGGCAAGCGGTTATGGCCCCGGCTGGGCGCGATTACAGGAACGCCGGCAACGCGGATTTACCCCATCACGCGCACCAGTTGAGGGAACATCGGCCTTAACCGGACAGAGCGATTATGCAATTGGTGATCGGGTGTTTCATCAGAAATTCGGAAATGGCAATGTCATTGCTATTGAAGGCGACAGATTGACCATTGCTTTTGATAAGGCAGGCGATAAAAAAGTGGTGGCAGGTTTCGTGGAACGGGTACATAAATCATGACAGATACGGTCTGGCAAATCCGCCTTAATGTGACGGGCAATCATGACCTGGCTGGTGAAATGCTGATGGCGGCCACTGATGGCGAAACCATCAGCGTTACCCGTGACCATGATGATCAGCCATGGGATATGATTATCATTACGCGCCAACAGCCAGACCACAGCCGATTATCTGTTGCTATTGATGATCTTGAGGAACATTTTGCGATCACTGCCTCACCGCCGGCGATTAGCCCTGTGCCTGATATCGACTGGCTACAAAAAAATTGGATGGATTTGAAACCGCTAGAAATTGGCCGGTTCTGGGTCTATGGCAGTCATGTTAGCGATCCTGTGCCAAAGGGAAAAACAGGTATTCATCTTGACGCTGGATTGGCTTTTGGCTCTGGCAATCACGCCACCACCCATGGCTGTATTCTTTTTCTTGAACAGGTTCTGCCACCAGAAACCCCTTATGCCGTAGCCGATATTGGTGCAGGCAGTGGTATTCTGGCGATTGCGGCGGCAAAGATTAATCCGGCTTGCCATATTGTTGCGGTAGATAATGATCCCGTTGCGGTAACCGTGATGCAGGAAAATTGTCAACGCAATGCGGTTGATCATGTGATTTCTTGTGGGCTTTCAGACGGCTATCAAGCTGATGTGATCAAAGCCAAAGTCCCATTTGATCTCATTTTGGCGAATATTCTGCCTTCTCCCCTAATCGCCATGGCAAAGGACGCGGCGGCGGCGTTAAAACCGGGGGGCAAGGTGATCTTATCGGGTCTAAATCTGGCCCATGCCGACGAGGTGATCCGCGCCCACCAACAGGTCGGGCTTGTGCATCTTGAAAGCATGCCGATTGGGGACTGGATGACTTTGCTGATGGAAAAACCTAATGCATAAAAAGGCCATAAGACCATGGGGATTAAGGAAGCCGCTTTATGACTGCATCAGATGATCGTTTGAAGGCACTTAGAAAATGTCTTGCCGCACATGGTCTGGATGCGCTGATCATTCCGCGAAGTGATGCCTTTTGCGGTGAGGAGGTTCAGCCAGCCGATGAAAGGCTGGCATGGATCAGCGGTTTTACTGGTTCAGCAGGTCTGGCGGTAGTAACGCCAGATCACGCGGCGTTATTCAGTGATGGTCGCTACCGCCTGCAAATGGCGGATCAAACTGATGACAACTGGCAGTGCCACGTTATGCCGGCTGTAGGGGTGGCGGATTGGTTGCTGAAACACACAGGTGATGGCAATGGCGGCAAGATTGGTTTTGATCCTATGTTGATGACAGTATCTGCCTATGAACGCCTTAGTCAGGAATTGGCGACTAAGGGCAAAAATCTCCTTGGGCTAGTGCCAACTGCTGAAAACCTTATTGATAGCATCTGGCAGGATAAACCAGCGCCGCATACCACCCCAGCATGGAATGTTGATAGCGCTTATCATGGCCGCGACCGCAAGGATAAAATTGCCGCTATCACCGACCAGATGGCATCGTCAGGGGCAGATTGTCTGCTGATCAGTGATCCTACCGAACTGGCGTGGCTGTTAAATATTCGCGCGTCTGATTTGGAAAACACGCCTGTGATGCTGGCCTTTGCTATCTTGACCGAGAAAGGTGAGGTGACGATATTTCATGACCCTCAAGCGTTAGCGGACATAAAGACCGATCACATAACCATCAAACCGGCTGACCTGCTTATGTCATCGTTAGCGCAATATCAAGGACAGACGGTTTGGATTGATCCTGCGCATTGTCCGTTTGGCATAAGAGATGCCTTGTCCACGGCAGGGGCAAAACTTCACAGCCAATCTGGGCCAATTACCCCATGCAAAGCCATTAAAAATCAGGTTGAGGCCGAGGGATTTCGCACCGCCCACCAAAGGGATGCGGTTGCGATGATCCGCTTTTTGGCATGGCTGGATGACGCGGCACCTGATGGAGACCTAACAGAGATGGCGGCGGCGGCTAAATTGCAATCCTTTCGGCGGCAAGTCGATGGTTATCTGGGCGATAGTTTCGGAACTATTTCTGCCTGTGGGGAACATGGGGCAATTGTGCATTATCGCGCCACAGAACACACAAACGCCTTGCTTGCCCCAAACAGCCTGTATCTCGTGGATTCCGGTGGGCAATATCATGACGCCACCACAGATATTACGCGCACAGTTTTCATAGGCCGCGCCCCTGAAGACGCGCCAGAGGATGCCGCGTTTTGTTATACCACGGTATTAAAAGCGCATATTGCCCTTGACCAACAGCGTTTTCCCAAGGGCACAACAGGGGTGCAACTTGATGCCATTACGCGTCAACCGTTGTGGAATGTTGGGCTGGATTTTGCCCATGGCACAGGGCATGGGGTGGGATGCTGTTTGAGTGTCCACGAAGGGCCAGCAAATATCTCACCGCGTGGGCAGATCAACATTGAAGCAGGAATGGTGCTGTCAAATGAGCCGGGATATTATCGTGATGGGGCTTTTGGGATAAGGTTAGAAAACCTGTTGTTAGTCATAAACCCTGATAGCGAGACAAAGCATAGCAAGGTAAAGGATGATCTGGGCTTTGAACATCTCACCCTTGTGCCGTTTGATCGCCGTTTGATCAGAGGTGATCTGCTGTCAGAGGCGGAAAGGCAGTGGATTAATGACTACCACCGTGAGGTTCAAGAAAAAATCGCACCATTGATTGCTGCGATTGATGATATCCCTGAACGCGGTCATGTGACGGCTTGGCTTACTGCCGCAACCGCGCCTATCCTTGAAAACTAAATCGGAATGATGCCTAGATTATGCACTTGGCGCGGTTTGGGTCAGGGCAATCCAAGCGTCTTCGTCTAATATCATTAACCCTAACTCCGCGGCTTTGCGCGCTTTGCTTCCTGCATCGGCGCCGATCACCACATAATCGGTCTTTGCGGAAACCGAACCTGCCACTTTCGCCCCCAGCAATTCGGCTTTGGCTTTGGCTTCGGCGCGGCTCATCTGTGAAAGTGTGCCTGTGAAAACAACGGTTTTTCCTGCCACCGGACTATTTGCGGCAACCGCTTCTGGTGGGATAGCGGTGATCTGATCAAGCAGCCGCATCAAGGCAAGGTGATTATGGTCATCTTGGAAAAACCGGATCAGATCACGCGCCATGCTTTCCCCGATCTGATCAATGCCAATGAGCTCCTCCCACGCCGCGTTATCTTCGCCTATGGCGGCTTCAGCGGTCGCCATAAGCTGATCAATAGACCCGAAATGCCGCGCTAGCAAAAGCCCGGTGGCTTGCCCAATTTGGCGAATGCCAAGGGCATAAATCAGCCGCTCTAATGGGATTTCTCGCCGTTGTTCAATCGCCGCCAACAGATTGTTAACGGAAATCTCGCCCCAACCTGCCCGTTTTGATAGATCAGCTTGATGTTCTGACAGGCGAAAGATATCCGCAGGCTCTTTCAACAGGTTATCGTGATGCAGTTCTGCTATCATTTTTGCCCCTAAGCCTTCGATATCAAAGGCATCACGGCTAACAAAATGCTTTAAGCGTTCCAGCAATTGGGCAGGGCAAGACAGTTGCCCCACACATCGGCGCACCGCTTCCCCCTCTGGTCGTATCGCAGGCGATCCGCAAGACGGGCACAGATCAGGATAAATAAAGCCAGTCTCTTGCCCATCACGGGCAGAAATATTGACGCTCAACACTTGAGGGATCACATCACCGGCGCGTTGAATCTGAACCAAATCCCCAACGCGGATATCCTTGTCTTTGATATAATCCTCATTATGAAGCGTGGCGTTAGATACCACAACACCGCCAACGGTGACTGGCGCAAGTCTGGCAACCGGCGTAAGCGCACCCGTTCGTCCCACTTGAATATCAATGCCAAGGATACGGGTTTCTGCCTTTTCCGCAGGAAACTTATGGGCAATCGCCCAGCGCGGTGAACGGCTGACTTGGCCTAGCCGGTTCTGATAATCTAGGCGATCCACCTTATAGACAACCCCGTCAATATCATATTCCAGCTCCGGTCGTGCCGCCGCTATCACCTGATATTGCAAAAGCGCATCGCCCATGGATGAGGCTGTATGGGAATAGGGATTTATGACAAACCCCCAGCCTTTCAACTGGTCAAGATAGTCGTGGTGGCTAGACACATTCCATGCGCTCATCTCACCTGCGGCATAAGCAAAAAACCTCAAGGGGCGTTCAGCGGTGATGCTGGCGTCTTTCTGGCGAAGTGATCCTGCCGCCGCATTTCTGGGATTTGCAAAAACTTTTCCGCCTTTTTCTTCTTGGGCTATGTTTAATGCCTGAAAATCCGCTTTCGTCATAAAAATCTCACCGCGGACTTCGGCAACCTCTAAATCGCAATCTCTTAAGCGTTGGGGGATATCGCTAATGGTGCGGATATTGGCGGTCACATCTTCGCCTTCAACACCATCACCGCGCGTGATGCCTGCCACTAAATGCTGGTTTTCATAACGCAGGGAAATAGACAACCCATCAATTTTCGGCTCAACCGAATAGGCCAGGTTTTTATCAAGAGGCAAGTTAAGAAAGCGTTTCACACGGTGGTCAAACTCTGTGGCTTCCTCATCGTCAAAGGCATTAGACAGCGACAGCATCGGCACTTGGTGGCGGCGTTTGGTGAATTGCGCCGAAGGCGCGGCACCAACCTGATGTGAGGGGCTATCAAGTCGGATAAGATGCGGAAATCTGGCCTCAATGTCTTGATTGCGTCTGACCATCTGATCAAAATCAGCGTCTGCGATCTCTGGTGCATCTTCGCTATGATAGCGTTGGTTATGATAATGGATATCAATGGCCAGTTGTTCCAGCTCGGCACGGGCCTCATCTTCGGTCAAATCTGAAACAGGTTTAGGCAATATGGCCATCTTAGCCTTCCAATAATCGCCGCGCCGCGGCCTTGGCTTCATCCGTGATCTTTTCCCCTGCCAGCATCCGGCTTAATTCCTCAACGCGCTCATCCTCATCCAGCATGGCAGTGGTTGATATTGCCCCGTTTTCAGCAACAGATTTGCTGATCCGGTAATGATGCTTTCCTCTGGCGGCGACTTGGGGGGAGTGGGTGATGACAATAGATTGGGTTTGCTCACCTAGTCGGGCTAGGCGGCTTCCTACGGCTGATGCCACTGCACCGCCAACCCCTGCGTCAACCTCATCAAAGATAAGGGTTGCCGGGGCTTCGCTATCAGAGAGCACAACTTTAAGCGCCAATAAGAACCGCGCTAATTCTCCGCCAGACGCGATCTGGTCAATCGCCGCTTCGGCCATGCCCGGGTTGGTGCTAGCCTCAAATCGGATAGCGTCACCACCACGCGGGCCAATCTGCGCATCAGATAAGGGCGTGACTTTCGTCATAAACCGAGCTTGTTCAAGTTTAAGGGGCGGCAATTCAGCCATAATCAGGGCATCAAGTTTGCCAGCGGCACTCTGGCGTGATTGGCTGATCGCCTCTCTGGCGGCGTGATAATTTGCCGCCGCCTCATCACGAGCCTTGGCTAATTTGCCTAAATCTCCGGCTTTGTCTTCTATGGCGGCGAGACGCTGGCGCAGATCGTCATGCAAGGCCATTAGGTCATCTGCCTCAACCTCATGCTTGCGGGCTTGCTGGCGCAACTCATGCAACCGATCATCCAACGCGATCATACGGCCGGGATCACCCTCAAGATTGGCTTGGGCGGATGCTAGGGCTCTTTCCACCTCACTGATTTCCACCTCAGCGCGTTCAAGCGCGGCTTCGATATCTTTGGTAAGAGAGCCAGCAACATCACTGATACGCCCTATCTGGCGGCTGGATTGGGCAATCTGACTAAGGGCGCCAGCATCACCATTAATAAGATGATCAGCTTGGCTAAGCGCGTCGGCAATTCGGGTGACATTCGCCAGCACATCGCGTTCTTCCATCAGCTTGCTTTCTTCGCCAGCCTCTGGGGCTAGGTGATCAAGCTGTCTTCTCTCCATTTGTGACAGTGGTTTGGATGACTCTGTGTTGTAATATCCATACAGCTCCCGAAAGGTCTCTTTGCCTACTTTTCTGAAAAGTATCTTAACTTCTTCTCATCAAGACCATTTTGCTGCGCTATTTGCCTGAGTGTTTTACCGGAAT
>JALRFL010000102.1 GCA_023259875.1 Alphaproteobacteria bacterium | reverse complement strand
CGACAGGATGGCGCGCCAGTAATTGTGCCGCTGCCAATCGGTATAGGTGATATTGTCACCATAGCAGCGGCGCCACGGTTGGGCGGCGTCGATACCGGCGCTGATTGTCACCGTATCACTGGCTGTCACCACAAGGCCGTAGGATCGGCCAAATGCGCAATATAAAAACCCGCTGTAATAGGCGATATTATGCATTGACGTGAAGAGACAGGCATCGACGCCCTCGGCGATCATCAGTTGTCGTAACTGGCCAAGGCGCGCTTCATATTCGGCATCGGCAAAGGGAAGGGTTTTTTGGAACAAGACCATCGCGCCCAAAAACATAACTTATCACGAAAGGCTGGATGGTTTGGCAATCACCGCCCTTGAAGATCAGACCACGAACAGCCATATCAATTGGGTGTCCGCGAAAATGCGGATCATGCCCCCAAAGCAGGTGATCAGGCTATGCCAGACATACCAGATACAAAGGATGCAGTGATCGTCCCCCTTCGCCAACGCGGCTCGCTTATGGTTACGGGCGATGAGGCGTGTGATTTTCTGAATGATCTGCTGACCCTCAATATCCGCACGATTACCCCCGATCAGGTCATGCCAGCGGCATTATTAACCCCGCAAGGGCGTATTCTTTTTGATTTGCTCATCAGCCAGACTGCTCAGGGTTATCGCTTAGAATGTGATAGTGATGTTATGCCTATGCTAGTTCAAAAACTGTGGCTTTATCGGATGCGGCGACCGGTTGAAATTGCGCCTTCGGCAGACGCTGTTATCGCCGCATATGGCTCGGTTGAAGATTCACATTGGCTCATAGATACTCGGTTTTCTTTGGCCGGGGCAGAAGAACATCTGGCCTGGCGCCGTTATGATACCGCACCGACGCAAGACCCCACCGAAGGGTCGCCAGACCATGATAAATTGGCTGAAGCCTATCAGGCGGCGCGCTATCGTCTGGCTATCGCCGAAGGCCAAACTGAATTGCCCACAGAAAAAGCCCTTCCCCTCGAAGCGCGGCTTGATGATCTGGGTGCCATTAGTTTTGATAAAGGCTGTTTTATTGGTCAGGAAGTCACCGCAAGAACCCGTTACCGAGGGTTACTAAAACGCCGCTATATGCCCATTAAAACCGCGCAGTGTTTTCCAATCCCCACAGATGTTATCTGTGATGGCAAACCTGTGGGTGAGGTATTAGGGCTAGCAAAAGATCAAGATGGCTGGGTTGGACTGGCTAATATCCGGCTTGATGCCGCAGAAAGTGGTAAGCCCCTTACCACAGGGGATACGGCTATCACCCTATTATCGCCTCTGATATCTACCATAAAGGCTTGATTTCAACACAGTTTCGGCGTAGGAAAGGGGATAGCAAGCATAGCTGTGATGTTATGCGTGCCGTTAACGGATACTGGAAATCTTTCGCCGGTCACCTGTTTTGGTGAAGGGCTGAACTGTTTTTCTTTTCTGACTTGTAATCTGGAGGCAAGATGACCGATTTACTGATGCCCAAAGCGACCGCCGTTTGGCTGATCGACAACACGGCCCTGACCTTTTCCCAGATTGCTGATTTTTGTTCCTTGCATGATCTTGAGGTGCAAGCCATCGCTGATGGTGATGTTGGCAGTGGCATTCGTGGTTATGATCCCGTCCTCAACAAACAGCTAACGCAGGAAGAAATTCAGCGTTGTGAAGCGGATGAAACCGCATCTCTGGTTCGCTCAACCTCTGTTCTGCCTGAACCGACCAACCGCACCAAGGGGCCAACTTATATCCCTCTGGCAAAGCGTGGCGATAAGCCTGATGGAATCGCATGGCTGGTGAAACATCATCCCAATATGAAAGACAGTGCGATTTCCAAATTGGTTGGCACCACACGCGACACCATCACAAAGATTCGTGAACGCTCGCATTGGAATATTGCTAATATTACCGCCAAGCATCCGGTTATGCTGGGGCTCTGCACCCAAGTGGCTCTTGATGAGGCTATCGCCAAAACTGGCGATGATGTGAAATCTCCGTCTGAACAGGTTCAAGGTCTGTCTGAACTGCCCTGATTCAGATGATGCAGATGATGCAGATGATGCGCATGAGGCGTATCTTGGCAGGTATCGTAAAGCAGGCCAAAGAGACTCGGTTTGTCATTGGGTATAGAAAATGAGCGGCAGGGACAAGGACGATACGGACGAGGAACAATCCCAGCTCATGAAACGGCTGGAACAGTTGACCCTTGAACACAGAGATTTGGATGAAGTGATTTTCCAGATGGGGGGCGAACCACTGGTAGATGCGCTTCGTCTCCAACGCTTTAAAAAGCGGAAATTGGCCATAAAGGATGAGATCAGAGCCATTCATCAAAAACTTCTTCCCGATATTATCGCCTGATAACGGCTTTAGCGCGTAACAAAGGACAGAGAAAACATGAGCTCTCAATCCCGTTCACAAGCACCCATTGTTGGGATTTGCATGGGCAGTCAGTCAGATTGGCCAACCATGACCCACGCCGCAGAGATATTGGATCAATTAGCCATACCCTATGAAAGCCGGATTGTATCTGCGCACCGCACGCCGGATCGGCTTAAGGAATATGGTGATACGGCGCAAACGCGCGGCATAAAGGTTATTATTGCTGGCGCTGGGGGTGCCGCTCATTTACCGGGTATGCTTGCCGCAAATACGGTCTTGCCTGTGCTTGGCGTGCCTGTGGAAAGCCAAGCGCTTAAAGGGATGGATTCTCTGCTTTCGATTGTTCAGATGCCTGCAGGAATTCCCGTAGGCACGCTTGCTATTGGCAAGGCCGGGGCTAGTAATGCCGGATTAATGGCCGCCGCCATTTTGGCACTATCTGATCCGGAATTGGCAAAACGGCTAAAAGACTGGCGTCAGAATGTTACTGATAATGTGGCAGAAACCCCGAAAGCTTGACCATGAAGATGCTTCCAGAAAAAGCTATGATCGGAGTCTTAGGCGGTGGTCAGTTAGGCCGTATGGCGATTGAGGCGGCCTCTGCCCTTGGTTATCGTTGTCATGTCTTTGCCCCTGATGGTGATGCCCCTGCAACCGATATTGCCGCGGTTTCCACGCGCGCCGATTACACCGATACCGCCGCCTTAACGGCCTTTGCCAATAGCGTTGATAGTGTGATTTGCGAGTTTGAAAATGTCCCTGTTGAAGCCATGGATATGTTGGCAAATCATGTTCCGGTTTGCCCGGGCGGCAAAGCTTTGCGCGTGGCACAGCATCGTCTTTCAGAAAAAGATAACGCACGCACCCTTGGTATCTCTACCCCGCGCTACGCAGGGGTGAAGGATGGCGCGAGTCTGGCTGATGCCTTATCCCGTTTTGGTGGCGGCATCCTCAAAACCTGCCGCATGGGATATGATGGCAAAGGCCAGATGCGGCTTGCCGCAGATGCTGATCCTTTAGCCGCGATTGCGCATCTTGGCAGCGATGATCTGATTTTAGAAGAAATCGTGGATTTTACTGCAGAGGCTAGCTTTCTGGTGGCGCGTGATCATCAAGGTCAGATTGCTGTCTGGCCTGCTAGCATCAACCAGCATCGTGGCGGCATCCTCCATATTTCTGAGGCGCCTGCTCTAGCAGACATTCTTACACCAGCGTTATGGGATGAGGGCAAAGCCGCCGTTATTGCCATGGCAGAAGATTTAGAACTGACCGGGGTGTTAGCGGCAGAAATGTTTATCACCCGTGATGGCAATCTTTTGTTTAATGAAATTGCCCCTCGTCCTCATAATTCTTTTCACTGGACGATTGAAGGCGCGGAAACCAGCCAATTTAGCCAGCTTATTCGCGTGGCCGCAGGATTGCCTATGGGGCGCGTTAATGCCACTGGACGCTGGCGGATGACCAATATTCTGGGCGAAGATATGCCATTGCTGGATACCGCAATGGCTGAACCCGGGGTCTATATTCACCGTTATGGTAAAGCCGAAGCGCGGACGGGGCGCAAAATGGCGCATCTCAATCAGCGCATCGACTAACCTTTATCTGCACACTTTGTCTTAACCTTTGGGCTTATTTGCCCAATTCAGAAAGATCAAACGGGGTGCTCTGATACAAATCATGTATCCAGTTGGTGATAAACAGAAAGGCAAAAGGCCGCCAGTAATTCATTGGCGTTTTGCTAGGATCATCATCAGGAAAATAATTGGCAGGCAGTGATGTGCCGAGACCAGCGTCTTGATCTCGCGCATATTCCGCCGCTAATGTTTCCGCGTCATATTCCAGATGATTGAGAACATAAAGGTCACCAGACTGACTATGCCTAACAATTCCGGGGCCTGTTTCAGGGCTCTCTGCCAGTACCTCTAGCATTGGGGCATGACGAATTTCATCAGACCGGTTTTCCGTATAGCGTGACACCGGCATCGGAAAAGAATCCGTAAACCCGTTCATTAATCGGGTTTTGTTATCATTGAGCCGGTGGTTATAGACACCAAAGCGTTTCGCGCCAATCATATATTTTTCAATCTGATGGAAATGATAAAGCATCGCCTGACCACCCCAACATATCCCCATCCGGCGGAAACAATGCTTGCGTGACCATTCCATGATTTCAACCAGTTCAGGCCAGTAATCCACCTCATCAAACGGCAAGGTTTCCACCGGCGCGCCGGTAATGATCAGGCCATCAAAATATTCATCTTTGACATCAGAGAGATAGCGATAAAACCGCCGCAGATAACCCGGTTCCGTGTTTCGGGGGGTATAACTGGCGGTGGTCATCAGCGTAAGCTCAATCTGAAGAGGGCTGTTGCCCAAAAGACGCGCAAACTGAATCTCCGTTTCTTTTTTCTTTGGCATGAGATTGAGAAACAAAAGCCGAATAGGGCGGATATCTTGAGTCTTAGCACGGTCGCTAAGAATCAAATCTACATTTTCCTTTTCCAAGACCTCACGGGCTGGAAGATCAGACTGAATCTTAATTGGCACGGTATAATTCCTTTAATACAACTAACGAAAGGGGGGTGATGATCAGAACGGGCGAACCCAAGGCGGCGATAGCCGCCCAATCATTCGTCCAACCATCTGAACCCCAACGGTAGCAGCTTTGCGTGCCGGTGCTGTCACCTTTGGAAAGAATGCCACTTCACGAAGACGCTGAGAAACAAAGCGTTCTAATTTTTCACGATCAGCCGATGGGTTTGCTGCCCAATACGCAAGGGTTGCGCTATAAACCCCGGCCAAAAGCGCGCGCTTGGAATAAAAATTGAAATCAACCGACCGATCCCCTGCCAGTCGCCACATCCGGTCAACGGTTCGGTAAAGGATCCGCAACCCCAACGACGCATGTTGCGGACGGCCTAGCGCCTCGCGTGTCCGCAGCATCTCGGTCACGACGACGCCTCCCGCTTTGGCTTCTTCGGAGCATCACCCGACAGGAGACGCCCGATCTTCTCCAACTCGGACGGTGGCATCCCTCCGGTGACAGCGC
>JALRFL010000058.1 GCA_023259875.1 Alphaproteobacteria bacterium | reverse complement strand
GATTGATCCCCAGCATATCAAGATTTATGTCTGTGGGCCGACGGTTTATGACCGTATCCATATTGGCAATGCCAGACCCGTTGTGGTGTTTGATGTCTTGGTACGGCTGTTGCGGTTTTGCTTTCCCAAAGTGACTTATGTGCGCAATATCACTGATGTTGATGATAAAATTAATGCTAGAGCCGCCGAAGAAAACCGATCTATTCGTGATCTGACCGACGAAACCCTTGCCCGATTTCACCAAGATTGTCTGGCAATAGGCGCGTTACCCCCCGATGCAGAACCTAGGGCAACAGATCATATTGATGGGATGATCGCAATGATCACAACCTTGATCAACCGCAACCACGCCTATGTTGCCGAGGGCCATGTGTTGTTTGATGTGCCATCATATGAGGGTTATGGGGCGTTGTCGCGGCGCAGTGTGGATGAGCTAAAGGCAGGGGCAAGGGTTGATGTTGCCCCTTATAAGAAATCGCCGATGGATTTTGTCCTATGGAAACCTTCTGATGAGAATGTGCCGGGTTGGGATAGCCCATGGGGGCGTGGGCGTCCGGGGTGGCATATTGAATGTTCCGCGATGAGCCGTGCCTATCTAGGGGAGGAGTTTGATATCCATGGTGGTGGTCTTGATCTGATCTTTCCGCATCACGAAAATGAGATTAGCCAATCTTGCGCCGCCCATGGGACAAATCACATGGCGCGGTATTGGTTACATAATGGCTATGTCACTGTTGACGGTGAAAAAATGTCAAAATCACTTGGCAATTTTGTCACCATGGCGGATTTGTTGAAAACCACACGAGGTGAGGTGATCCGCCATGCCTTATTGCAAGCGCATTATCGCGGGCCATTGGATTTCTCGGTTGAGGCCTTAAAAGAAAGCGAGGCCGCGCTTAACGGATTGTATCGGGCGGTTGGCGATGATGATCTGGTAACAGATCTTACCCCTGATGCTGAGTTTTTGGCAGCCCTAGCGGATGATCTTAATACCCCACTGGCCTTGGCGCGGCTTCATTATCTGGCTGGGGCGGCTAATCGCGGTGAAGATGGGGCAAAAGAAAGCCTTAAAGCCTCTGCCGCGATGCTTGGTCTGCTTGAAGGCAGCGCCAAAACATGGTTCCAAGGTAGCCATAACGACGGCAATACGCCCTATGGCGGCTTGGATGACGCCGCTATTCAGGATAGGATTGCGCGCCGTAACGAAGCGCGTGCCAAGCGTGATTTTGCCGCCGCGGATGCCATTAGGGATGAATTGGCGGCACTTGGCATTACTCTTGAAGACAAAGCCGAGGGTACTGTGTGGCGGCGAGGATAGCTTTTGATTGCGGCACCGCGCCCTAGATGTCATAAACATGATGTCATAAATAGGCATAGATGAATAAGGAAAGAGTAATGACCGACCAAAGGATATGGCTGTTTGACACGACTTTGCGTGATGGTGGGCAGACACGCGGGATTGATTTTTCTGTAGCGGACAAAATTGCCATAGCGAAAGCCCTAGATGATATGGGCATTGATTATGTTGAAGGTGGCTGGCCGGGTGCTAACCCCACAGATGATGAGTTTTTCGGTCGTTTCCCAAAGATGAAACGCGCGAAATCTGTGGCCTTTGGCATGACGCGCCGCAGTGGCCGAAGTTCAGATAACGACCCAGGTTTGGTGGCAGTCATCAATGCTGAAACTGATGCGACTTGTCTGGTGGGGAAAACATGGGATTTTCATGTCACCAAGGCTCTTGGTATCACGCTTGATGAAAACCTGCAGATGATTACCGACTCGCTCAAATCTGCAAAGGCTAAAGGGCGCGAGGCGATGTTTGACTGCGAGCATTTTTTTGATGGCTATAAGGCCAATCAGAAATATGCCTTGGATAGTATTGCCGCCGCGCGCGATGGAGGGGCGGAATGGGTTGTGCTTTGTGATACCAATGGCGGCAGTCTGCCGGGTGAGGTCTATGACGCGGTCAGCCTTGTCAGAAACACCTTTCCTGATATTCGCATTGGCATTCATACCCATAACGATGCCGGGCTGGCGGTGGCCAATACCCTTGCGGCGGTTGAGGCTGGCGCTAGACAGGTTCAGGGCACGATTAATGGCATTGGTGAGCGTTGCGGCAATGCCAATATGATTACCTTAATCCCTAATCTGATGCTGAAAATGGGGTATGAAACGGGAATTCCTAGCCATCATCTGACCAAGCTTAAAACCCTGTCGCGGATGCTGGACAGTCGGATCAATCGCCATTCAAACGCCCATGCGCCTTATGTTGGTGACGCGGCTTTTGCCCATAAAGGCGGTCTTCACGCATCAGCGGCACAAAAAGACCCCCGCACTTATGAGCATATCTCGCCCGAAACGGTGGGCAATAGCCGTCAATATATTGTGTCGGATCAATCAGGGAAATCAAACTTTATCGCCAGATTTGAACAGCTTGGGATTGCGATTGATCCTAAAGATAAGCGTCTAAACAGCCTGATCGCTACGGTTAAAGAACAAGAATATAAGGGCTATGCCTATGATATCGCTGAGGCCAGCCTAGAATTGATGGTGGCAAGGCGATTGGGCCATGTGCCTGAATATTTCACCATTGGCCGCTTTCGGGTCATGGATGAACGCCGTTTTAACGCCAAGGGCAGTCTGATTGTGGAATCCGAAGCCACGGCAAGTGTGGTGGTCAATGGCAATACCTATCATGAAGCCGCGGTTGGAAATGGTCCGGTTAACGCCGTGGACACAGCAATCCGTAAGGCTTTGATCAGAGGTTATCCGATATTGTCTGGGGTCTCTCTGGTGGATTATAAGGTGCGGATTCTAACAGGCGAGCAAGGTGATGGTGGAACCGATGCTGTCACGCGGGTGTTGATTGAATGTGAGGACACTGACAACAACAATTGGACATCCGTAGGGGTTTCCACAAATATCATTGATGCCTCGGTGATGGCGCTGACCGATGCCATGACATGGAAACTTTATAAATCTGGGGCAACACTCGCGGCGGAGAATTGACCCTTGGCCGGAACAAACCGTTCAGCCCTAGACAATGATGTGTTGCCAGCGGCAATGATGCCGGCGGTGATCCTGTCTCATCCCCAAATGGGTGAAAATATCGGTGCCGCCGCCCGGGCGATGAAAAACTGTGGGTTACATGATCTTAGGTTAGTCAAACCGCGTGATGGTTGGCCTAATCCAGCGGCTGAGGCTATGGCCTCTGGTGGTGCAGATATTCTGACGGCGGCAAAGGTTTTTGAAACAACCCCAGAGGCGGCAGGGGATATCACCCTATTGATTGCCACCACCGCCCGTAAACGCGGCATGGCACAGACAGTGATGACGCCTAGGCAAGCGGCAAATGCCATCATCAGCCATCATCAGGCTGGTGGCAGGGCAGGGATGCTGTTTGGGGCAGAACGGGCAGGGCTTGATAATGACGAAGCGGCCTTGGCAAATATCCTTGTTACCGTTCCTTTGAATCCGGCGTTTTCCTCATTGAATTTGGCGCAAGCGGTGTTGCTCATGGGGTGGGAATGCCGCATGGCTGGATTGGCAGTAAGCCAAGAACAGGGCGAGACCGCATCAGAGGAAGACGATAAGGCCAGCCTAGAAGATCGTGAATATTTCTATGCTATGCTTGAGGATAGCATTGCTAAGGGCGGCTTTTTCGCAAGCCCTGATATGCGGCCTGTGATCATGCGAAACATTAAAGCGATGTTCAACAAAGCCCCGCTTTCAACACAAGATATCCGCACTTTGCATGGTATCGTAAAGGCGATTGCCCGATCCGGCAAAACCTAACGCGTTAAGCCTTGGCGTTGATCCACCAGAAATGGCGGTTGAGGCTTGACAAAGATCTGCTTTTTTTCTAATAAACAGCTTCATTCCTGGGAACGCGGACAATTTGCATTGAGGTGAGTTGTCCCGGTTAGTTCGGTTAAATAACCGTTTTGACCCTACCGGGGCAACAAGCACAGCCCAAAGGGCGTGCATATAAGGAGTTTGTTATGGCCTCTCAGTCAGAACATAAACGCCATCACGCGAAATATAAAATCGACCGCCGCCTAGGCGTCAATCTTTGGGGTCGCCCCAAATCACCAGTAAATAGCCGCGAATATGGCCCTGGTCAGCATGGCCAGCGCCGCAGTAAGCCTACCGATTATGGTATTCAGCTTATGGCAAAGCAGAAGTTGAAAGGCTATTATGGCAATATCGGTGAAAAGCAGTTCAAAAAATATTATGTTGAGGCTGTTCGTCGCCGTGGGGATACCGGCCAAAACCTGATTGGTATTTTGGAAAGCCGCCTTGATGCGATGGTCTATCGCATGAAGTTTGCCCCAACAGTTTTTGCTTCACGCCAGTTGGTCAGCCACAAACACGTTCTGGTGAACGGCCAAATTTGTAACATTCCATCCCGAATGTTAAAGCCCGGTGATGTGATTGAGGTGCGTGAACGCGCACGCAATATTCCATCGGTGCTTGATGCTATTGTTTCTGCTGAACGGGATATTCCTGAATATACCGATGTGGATCAGACAGGATATAAGGGAACCTTTACCCGTATCCCTAGCATCGAAGATGTGCCTTATCCGGTGCAAATGGAACCAAATCTGGTTATCGAATATTATTCTCGTTAATCGTTGGCTCGTGGTCTGCTTTGGGTAGGCCACGGGCAACCATCACTACCCCCACAGCGACAAAGACAAAGCCAGCCATTTGTGGGCTGGTTATGGTCTCTTTTAGGATGATCGCATCCATAATCATAGCAAAAGGGGGAATCAGCACGGTAACAAGTGTTGTTGTTCCTGCTCCGGCTCGCTCAAGCAACATAAAATACAGAATATAAGCAAGGCTGGTGGATAGCACCGCCAACAAGCCAATGGAAACGATATTGACCGCGCTTGGGGTAAAGAGGGGTAGGCCTTCCATATAGAGGACAATCAACCCCATCCAAAACGCACTGGATAACAGCATCACCGTCACCGATACCAACGGATCAACCCCTTTGATAAACTTCCTCGCCATAGTCGTTGAGATGGCATAGCAAATGGTGGCAAGGATGATGCATTGCTGGCCCAAATTATCCATAGACAAAGACAGCAATTCTGACGGGCCGATAGCAATGACGACGCCAGTAATGCCCAAGACAATCCCCAACAGCCGAACCATGGTCAGGCGTTCATCAACGAACATGAGACTGGAAAGGATAAGCGTAAAAAACGCCGTGTTGGTGTTGATAATTGAGGCAAGGCCGCCAGTGATAAACTGCTGGCCATAGACAATCGCCGAAAAGGGGATGGCGTTATTGGTCAACCCTAATAAAAACAATAAAAACAAGTTTTTGCGTTTATCGGGAAAGCGTTTGCCTAACAGTTTAATCAGGATCACCATAACAATGCTGGCGAAAAATACCCGATTAAAGACAATGGTAAAGGGGCGCACGCTTTCCAGCAGGATTTCTGCTAGTAAAAAAGAAAGACTCCACACAAAACACAGTAATAATAACAGCCCCCAGATAAAGACAGACATAATGGGGCCTTCCTTGCTGAGTTACATCGGCGATCTTGTCCAAACTTTCTTAGCTTCCCAACCTTCATAGGCCAAAAGCAATCCGCTTGGGACACGAAACCGATGCTAGCATCTTATGGCTAAATTCAAGAAAGAAAAAAACGGCGTTTGTCGCGTTATCGCTTAACTGTTGAGCGCTTGTGGCGCGGCATCAATACCGCGGGTGTTAAACATCTCAGTCAATTCGCCAGTTTCGTACATTTCCCGAATAATATCACAGCCGCCCACAAACTCACCTTTGACATAAAGTTGTGGGATAGTGGGCCAGTCGGTAAAGACCTTAATGCCCTCGCGAACTGCGTCGTCTTCCAGCACATTCACGCCGCGGAAAGGAACATTCAGATGGGTTAGGACGCCTACTACTGCGGCTGAAAATCCGCATTGGGGAAAAACAGGGGTGCCTTTCATAAACAGCACCACATCTTGGCTATTGATTTCACTTTCAATTCGGCTCTTGGTTTGATCGTCCAGCATGATCTACTCCTCGATTGGGGTGGTCTGTATCGCCAAGGCATGAAGTTGGTTTCCCATCCGACCGCCTAAGGCCTCATAAACAATTTTGTGTTGTTGAACCCGGGTTTTTCCAGCAAAGGCTTTCGACCGGATGTGGCAGGAATAATGGTCACCATCCCCACGCAAGTCTTCAATCGTCACCTCACTGTTAGGCAAAGCCTCAAGGATTAACGCTCGGATTTCTTCGGCAAGCATGGCCATGTTATGCCCCCTTTTTCTGACTCATCATATCAGGTAACCAGCTTTCATGGATAGAACGCAGGTCTTTGACTGAAATAATGTCATCAGGCCCAAGTTTCAATTCCTTTGACGAAATGGTTGTAGCCATTTTTTGCAAAGGGATATTTTCGGCTTTTGCTGCGGCAACTACCGCGTCAGGATCATGGGTGACAATCAGATAACGCCCTTGATCTTCACCGAAAGCCCAGCCATGACTGCGCTGATCCTGTGGGATGATTAATTCTGCCCCATAAGACCCTGCCAGCACCATTTCGGCTAATGCGGTTAAGGCACCACCATCGCCAATATCATGCGCGGCGGTGATCAGGCCTTTAGCGTTTAATTGCCGGATCATATCACCGTGCTTGGCCTCAGCTGTCAGATCAACAGGCGGCGGTGCAGATGCCGACACCTCATCGGCAAGGATATGGGCATAAACGCTGTTTGATAGCCAGCCATCATTGGCCTCTTCCGCTTGCCCAATGATGAAAACCGTTTCATCAGGGGCATTAATGGCAATAGTTATGGCATGGGAAATATCATTTAAGGTCACCGAAAATTGTAACTGGTCCTTTCCAATCACTTCAATTTCATCTGCCAGCCTCAAAAAATCTAACCTCAAGGAACCGAATTCATATTCCGAACGGATTTCATCACCATCACGTTTGAAAACCATAAGGCTGTCTTTGGAAAATTGAGCCAAATCAATCTCAACACGTTCATCATCCATATCTTTAAATCGCAAAGCCCAGCGGGCGTCTTCCGCCATATCCATGCGCACAGACCCGTCCGCTTGCTGTGAAAACTGCCAGTCTCCGGTTTCAAATTTCAAAGAAAACCCCGCATCAAAATCATCAATGCGGAACACAATATCGGTTACTGTCAGCTGATCCCCATCTCTGGACTTGATTGCAGAGACCACATAATCCGAGGCCTGAGCACGTGAGACAATATACTCCCAAGCTTCCTCTGGACTCATATTGGCACTGGCTGAGCTAGCACAGAGTACGGTGCCCATTAATATGAATGCGGAAGAAAACTTTTTTCTGATCATTACCCAGAGATCCTTTGTAACCTAAATTTCGAGTGAATATAGTTTGTAAATCTGGTAAGTCACGGTTGAAATCGGCACCTTTTTAAGATGATCGACAAGGCTTAGGGTGTCACTTAAACCAAGTACAGGGCTTTAGATGTCCCAAGTGCATTGAGGAGTAGCAAGGATGGAATTATCGGGAAAAACCGTTCTCATCACAGGAGCAAGCCGCGGGATTGGCAGAGCCGCCGCCAAAGCTTTCGCCGAAAACGGTGCAAAT
>JALRFL010000001.1 GCA_023259875.1 Alphaproteobacteria bacterium | reverse complement strand
TGCTCTACCAACTGAGCTAACGACCCCCACCGATCTCGGGTTTGGCTCCTCGAGCTGGACTCGAACCAGCGACCAATAGATTAACAGTCTACTGCTCTACCAACTGAGCTATCGAGGAACTTCAGTATCCTTTAAATGGCGGAGGGGCAGGGATTCGAACCCTGGGAGCCTCTCGACTCGCCGGTTTTCAAGACCGGTGCTTTCGACCACTCAGCCACCCCTCCAAAGGATGGCGCGTATTTTATAGACCTCAGGAAAAGAGTCAACACCCCAAATAGAAAAAAACGCAAAAAAGTGAAAATACCTCAACATGGCGTGACCAAGTCCGAAACCCAAATACCAACATTCCCGTCAAGGTGAACAGCCAATAGCCCATGACCACCCGTGCCAAATGCAAAGGATCATTAGGGGCAGGGTCAGCCAGCGTGAACCCAGCAAAAGCAAATAGCGTGATCACCGCAGGCCATGATCCCCACCGCCGCGGCCAGTTGCGCCTGACCTGCCAGCCGGTTGCTCTGCGCATCAGATGATAAGCAAAAACCCAAGGGTTTAACCATGACCAGACGCGGAAACATAACCCTTCAATCATGACCAAGGCCATCCAGAACACAACCCAAAACCCTAAGGGCAAGGGGTTTCGCAAGGGATCGGTTGACCCTTGAACCCCGCGCATGATGAAAAAGAAAAACCCAACACCAGCAAGGGCATGGATAAACCGGATCACACGCCTAGATCGGGGCAGTGAAAATAATGGTCGTGGCCGAAAGAGGCGTGACAATCCCCCGGGCGGCGTCACCGCAAGCAACACAATCGTAAGGCCAACAACAACAACCCCTGTGACGGTATAAATCCCTGTTGGCAATAGCATCACAAAACTCTGCCCTGAGGCATGGGCAAAGGCAGAGCGAAGAGGAAAGATGAGAGCAAAAATAGCCGCAACAACAAGAAGCTCAAGGCGAGCCATTCCAGCAAAACGATGTGAAAATGAGGGCATATTCATAGAAACTATCCTAAGATGATTTTGTTATCTTGACAAATGATCAGAAATCTTGAAACCATTTGTACACAAACAAATTTAAGGCAAACAAGATTTAACTTTTGGTCGGATTGATGGCGAATTCCAAATCATCACGGCATGTGATCGGCGTAGATGTCGGCGGCACTTTCACAGATATGGTTATGCTGGAAACGCAAACTGGTGCTGTGTCGATTGCCAAAGTGCCAACAACACTAGATAATCAGGCGTATGGAGTGCTTTCCGCGTTGAATGAGGCAGGGGCAGAATTGCCGCAAGTGGATTTAATGATCCACGGCACAACGACAACGACCAATGCGGTGCTGGAAAGAAAGTTATCGCGAACAGGGTTAATCACCACCCAAGGTTTTCGGGATGTGTTGGAACTTGGTCGGCGCACGCGCCCCCAACCTTATGGCATGAAAGGCGAGTTTCTGCCGATTATCCCTAGGGATTTGCGATGCGAGGTGGCTGAGCGAATGGATTATGCTGGCCGTGTGGTCACCCCGTTGGATGAAGAGGGTATGCGGCTGGCGGTCAAACGCTTGCTTGATAAGGGCTGTGAATCGCTAGTCATCCATTTTCTTCATGCTTATGCCAATTCTGATCATGAACGCCGCGCCGCCGAGATTGCCGCTGAACTCTGGCCTAATGACTACATTACCATGGGGCATGCCTTGCTATCCGAAAGCCGTGAGTTTGAGCGAGGGGTCACCGCGGCGGTTAATGCCTCGGTTCAACCTTTGCTTGAACGCTATATCAACCGATTGGTGGGTGAGCTAAAGGCCAATGGCTTTGCTAGCGAAATGCTGGTGATGAACGGAAATGGCGGTACAGTGTCTAGTAAAGATGTGGCGCGTGAGGCGGCAAAAACCGTGATGTCAGGGCCGGCATCTGGGGTCATTGCTGCGCTTCATACCGGACAGGCGGCAGGTCTTAATCATCTCATCACCTATGATATGGGCGGCACCTCAACGGATGTGTCGGTGATCAGAGCAGGCAAGCCTTCGGTATCAAATGAAATCGAAATTGAATACGCGATGCCTATCCATGTCCCGATGATTGATGTGCGCACCGTTGGCGCTGGCGGCGGTTCAATCGCACGCGTCAATGCCGCAGGCTTGCTTGAGGTTGGGCCTGATAGCGCTGGCGCTAATCCGGGGCCAATATGTTATGGCAGAGGCGGGGATCAGCCGACGATTTCTGATGCCAATCTGATCCTTGGGCGGCTTAAACTGAACAAAATGAAATCGGTGGAAGGCGGCGTCAGCCTGAAAACCCTGACAGAGGTGTTTGACACAAAACTGGGTCAGCCGCTTAACATGGATGCGATGTCGGCGGCGGCGGCGGTGGTGATGGTGGCTAATGCCAAAATGGCTGGGGCTATTCGTATGGTGCTAGTGTCTCTTGGTGCTGATCCGCGTGACTTTAGCCTCTTTGCCTTTGGCGGCGCAGGGCCGCTTCATGCCTCGGCCATTGCTAAAGAACTGGCTATTCCCACCGTGCTTGTTCCGGCTAGACCCGGGATCACCAATGCGCTGGGCTGTGTGGTGGCGGATCTGCGCCAAGATTTTGTACAAACCATCAATACGCCACTGGCAAAGCTGGACGAAGCCACGCTTAATGAGGTGTTTCAACACCAAGAACGCAACGGCGAGGAGATCATCAGAAAAGAGCCCGTGGAGATTGTCTCGCTTCAGATAAATCGCAGTCTAGATATGCAATTTGTCGGTCAGACGCATATTCTGAATGTGGTTTTTGATGACTTGCCCTTGCCCATCAGCAAAGACGACATTCAGCGCCGATTTGAAGAGGTGTATTTTAACCGTTTTCGCGTTAGGTTGGATAACATTAAGGCAAATATTGTAAATGTGAACACCTCGGTCATTGGTCGACGGGCGGCATTTGATTTGTCGCGGCTGATTGATCCCTCAGGGCGAAAATCGCGATTAGAGGACGCGCAAACAGACACAAGACCTGTTTATTTTGATGGCGGATTTCAAGACACCCCAGTTTATCAGCGTGAAGCTTTACCAAGTGATGCCGCGTTTGATGGTCCGGCGATCATTGAGCAAATGGATACCACCATATTGGTAGAGCCGGGGGATCATGTGACTTCAGACAATGAAGGCAATCTGATCATTCATGTTGGCTCAATCAAAGAGGGGGCTTAGGCAATGGCTATTGATCCTATCACTCTTAGCGTCATTCAGTATGGGCTTCAGCAAGTCTGTGATGAGATGGATTTGAGCTTTTCCCGGGCGGCTTTTTCGCCAGTGATCGCCGAAGCGAATGACCGTTCCGACGGGATTTACGCCGCCGAAGACGGCGCCTTAATTGCCCAAGGGGCAGGGGGGCTTCCGGTATTTGTCGGCACTATGCAATATTCAACCCGAACCCTGATTGCTCGCATCAACTCTGGCTTGACGCCGCCGCCTCAACCGGATGATATTTATATTGTGAATGATCCTTATTTGGGGGGAACCCATTTAATGGATGTGCGGTTTGCGCGGCCATTTTATCGCAAAGGGAAACTGTTTTGCTGGCTGTCTAATACCGGACATTGGCCTGATACTGGTGGGTCTGTGCCGGGTGGGTTTTCGGCTTCTGCTACGGCTGTGGAACAAGAAGGTCTGCGCCTGCCGCCCGTTCGCTTGTTCAAGCAAGGCCAGTTAGATCAAGAAATCTATGCCATCATTTGCAGCAATATTCGTGTTGCGGATCAACGGATCGGCGATGTTATGGCTCAAGCGGCGGCGCTTAAGGTTGGCGAAGAACGGCTCAATGCCCTCATGGATCGCTATGGTGATGAGATCATGGCCGAGGCTATTTCCGAATTGCGGTCTCGTGCCTCAACCCAGATGCGTGCTTTGATCAGGCAGATTCCCGATGGCCAGTATCAGTCGGTGGCATGGGTTGATAGCGATGGGGTGGTGGATGAACCTTTGGCAATCCGATTGTCGATCACCAAGCGCGAAGATCAGTTGTGCTTTGATTTTGCCGGATCAAGCCCACCCTGCGCAGGGCCAATGAACTCGGTGCTGGCTACGACCCTAAGCTCGGTGTATCTGGCCATGCGTCATATCTTTCCCGAAGTGCCAATCAGCGCGGGTGCGTTTGAACCGCTTGAGGTGGTTGGTGTTGAAAACACATTCCTTGATGCGCGTTACCCTAGACCGGTCTCTGGTTGTGCGGCGGAAGTCTCACAACGAATCGCCGAGGCGGTATTTGCCGCGCTGGTTGACCCCTTGCCTGATCGGGTGACGGCCGCCCCTGCTGGAACTAGCGGTAATTTTGCGCTAGGCGGTTATAACGCGGAAAAGAAACAAGATTTTGTGATGTATCAGTTGTCGGGTGGGGGGTACGGCGGCAACGCGGATCATGATGGATTGGCAAATGGCTGTTCCACGATTGGCATTTCCAAAGCTCCACCAGTTGAGATTATGGAGCAAGCCTTTCCGGTACTGTATCATCGTTATGCCTTGCGCGAGGGATCAGGTGGAGCAGGTTATCACCGTGGCGGCTTTGGCTTGGAATATGAGGTGGAATTGCGTCATGCGGAGGCCAGAGCAAGTTTTGTGATGGATCATGGCCGTTATGGCCCTCAAGGGGTTTTGGGCGGTAAGGATGGCGCGGTGAATCAGGTCACGGTATGGCGTGATGGTGAGGCGCATACCCCGCCGCATCTCTCAAAGCAACAGGATATCCCCCTCACATCAGGGGATCGGGTGGTGGTGGCAACACCGGGCGGCGGCGGATATGGCGACCCCTTCAAGCGAGAGCCGCAAGCGGTGCTTTTAGATGTCATGCTGGAACGCTATTCCCTTGCTCAGGCAAAAGATTGGTTTGGGGTGGTGATTTCCGATGATGGAACGGAAGTTGACGCCGCCGCGACCAAAGCGTTGCGACAATCATGATCTGAAATGATGCCAAAAAAGGGTGTGAAAAACCTATTGACGCGCCATGGCATTACTCTAATCTATCCTGAATAAAGTCACGCAAAGCCTAACGATTTCAAATCTTTGGGCATGATGCGACGAATGGCGCTGTCCGGGGGATAGGATGAACACCCATAATCGTGATGCGTTGACGCCTATCATTTTTATACTTTCGTCAGGTTTGCCTAGGTCTCAGCCTTGGATAGCGCCTAGGCAGACGCCAACCGATATGATGTTGAGCCATGATGACGCTTAGCCGGTATTGTTAACAAGGGGTAGCAGATTA